>DASPRM010000053.1 GCA_035624455.1 Terriglobales bacterium | reverse complement strand
CGGCGCAATCGTCTGCGCACGCTTCATTTGCTGCACATTAAAATTCGCTACCCCGATCCAGCGCACCTTGCCTTGCTCTTGCAGTCGCGCCAGCTCGCCCCAACCTTCTTCGATCTCGCTGTCCGGGTTCGGCCAATGAATCTGATAAAGGTCGATGACATCGACTTTCAATCGCCGCAGGCTGGCCTCGCATTCACGACGAATGGAATCAGCCTTTAGGGAGTGACCAATGGTTCCGCTGCCATCCCATACCATCGAGCATTTCGTGAACACATATGGACGAGACGCTCGTCCTTCTAGCGCCCGGGCAACGATCTGCTCCGAGTGCCCTAACCCATAAACGGCGGCGGTATCAATCCAGTTGATGCCGCGGTCCAGGGCTTCGTGGATGGCGGCAATAGAATCCTGATCGTCCTGCGGCCCCCAGGCAAACTCCCAGCCACCTCCGCCCATCGCCCACGCTCCAACCCCAACTCGCGTAATCTCCAGATCGCTATTTCCCAGCCTTTGTTTCTCCATGTTTCAGTACCTCCCCGCTCGCAATCATTTCCATTGCAACTGCTTTTCCAGTTAGAAACTCCGCCGCCATAGCCGGTAAACCTCCGGTAAATTCATCAGCTTAAGTGAATCCCGCGGCTTTGCCCGCGCGTCACATACATATGGCCTGGCAGGCGAAAGTCGAAACCTCGACAGCTTCCGACACCCCCGGCTTCAATCTCCAATCCCAGGACCTGAGAGGCAAACGCCTCGAGCAGATTCCTCCGATCACAAGTGATCCGGGAAAGATCGGCGCGGTAGCAGTTCACCGCTATGCTGAGCTTTTGGAAATCTCCAAGGCAGTCGCTTACCACCGCGATCTGGGCGAGCTATTTCAAAACCTGGCCCGCCATCTCCACTCGGTGGTCGATTTCCATTATCTAAGTGTGGTGTTGCACGACCCGCTGCGGAACGTCATGCGTATGCACGTCGTGGAGGCGGATGGGCTGGGCGATTTGCGTCCGGGGATGGAATTTTCGATTGATGAATCACCGTCTGGCTGGGTCTGGAACAACCAGCGCCCGTTGTTTGTTCCTGATATCGATCGGGAAATTCGTTTTGCCCGGCCCATACGTATCCTGCGGGAATACGGCGTTCGTTCTTTCTCTAGTTTCCCTTTGACCACGCCGCGACGCCGCCTGGGCGCATATACCCTTGGCAGCAGCCAACCCGATGCCTGCAGCGATTCTGATTTGGAGTTTCCGCTGCTCGTCGCCGAGCAGGTTGCCCTGGCCGTGGAAAATGCCTTGAACTATCAGGAAGCCACAGAGTTGCAGCGTCAAGTGACTCGCGAGCGCGACCATCTCAAGCTGCTGTTAGACGTCAATAACGCCGTGGTCTCCAACCTTTCTCCATCCGAATTGGCGCGCGCAATTCCCGCCAAAGTGCGGACAGCGATGCAGTGTGATGCCGCCTGCCTATCACTTCCCGACAGTGAGGGAACTCACTTGCAAATCCTGGGATTGGATTATCCCGATGCCCGCGGCTTCCTGCACGAAGACATGGTGCTTCCCATCGACGGTTCCAGTCCGGGCACGGCTTACAGCACGGGGCGGCCTCTGGTCTGGGGCAGCGCGCCTACTACTCTGTCCTTGATTGCTATGGAGGCAAATGCGGCGGAAGGCTTCCAGTCCGGATGCTTTTTGCCTCTGGTTCGCCGTAATCGCAAGTTGGGCGTCCTGCACTTACTCGATCGCAAAGCCAATGCCTTTGCCGAGCAGGATGTCGACTTCCTTTGCCAGGTCGCCACCCAGGTGGCAATTGCTGTTGAGAATGCCTTGGAGTACGGAGAGCTCAGCCAGTCACGGGAACGGTTAGCCAGCGAGCGGCTCTACCTGCGAGATGAAATCCGCACCGAACACAATTTCGAAGAAATCGTGGGTGAGAGTGCCATCCTGAAGCGCGTACTGAAGCAGGCCGAAACCGTTGCTCCCGCGCAATCCACCGTTCTCATACAGGGAGAAACTGGAACTGGCAAAGAGCTGATCGCGCGCGCCATTCACAACCTGAGCTCGCGGCGCGATCACATCTTCGTAAAGCTCAATTGTGCTGCTATTCCTTCTGGCCTGCTGGAGAGCGAGCTCTTCGGACATGAAAAAGGAGCTTTCACGGGCGCTATTACTCAAAAGATCGGCCGATTCGAACTGGCCAACACCGGCACGTTATTCCTTGATGAAATCGGCGACATTCCACTCGAGCTGCAGCCCAAGCTTCTGCGCGTTTTGCAAGAGCAGGAATTTGAGCGCCTGGGCAGTAACCGATCGCTTCGGGTCGATGTCAGGCTGATTGCCGCTACCAACCAGGACTTGGCCCGCATGGTGGAACAGAATCAGTTCCGCGCCGACCTTTACTATCGCCTGAATGTGTTCCCCATCAAGATGCCGGCACTGCGGGAGCGCGCCGTCGATATTCCGCACCTGGTCAAGCATTTCGTAGCCGTATATTCGGAGCAGATGAACAAAAAAATCGAGTACGTGCCGGAGGAAGTGCTGGAGGCCCTGGTTCATTACGAGTGGCCTGGAAATATTCGCGAGCTGCAAAACCTGATTGAGCGAGCGGTGATTCTATCTTCCGGTCCGGAACTGCATGTTCCGCTCGGCGAACTCAAGCCGATACACAAGAAGGCACCAGGAAAGACGAAGACTTTCGGGACGCTGGAAGAAGCGGAGCGGGAGCACATCACCGAAGTCTTGCGCGACACTCAATGGGTATTAGGCGGCAATGACGGCGCCGCCGCCCGTTTGGGAGTTCCCCGAACCACTCTGATCTACAAAATGCGGCGGCTGGGAATTCCGCGCCAACCGGAATAGATCATCAATAGATCATCGTACTCTCAAGGAATTCTGCTCTAGGTTGAGCTGCGTCTCACTTGGCTGCCGATTGTGTCGAGGTTCTTCCGGGAGCTTGCCTGCGGCTTACCTCGGTGAACGTGGGCAGCTGCGACGCATCCCAACCCCCTCCCAGAGCCTTGATTAGCAGAACAGCAGCCGTCATCCTGCGCCCCAGGATCTGAACCGCCACCCGCTCGTCGGATAGTGCTGTACTCTGGGACGTGAGTACTTCCAGATAGGTGGTGACACCACCGGTGTAGCGAGTCATCGATTGATTCAGCAATTTCTGCGCGGCTGCCACCGCTCCTTCCTGGGTCTTGCCTTCGTCCTCGAGGATTCGTTGCGCCGCCAGGTTGTCTTCCACTTCCTGAAAAGCTGTAAGCACAGTCTGCCGGTATGCCGCTGCGCTTTGATCGTAGGCGGCATAGGCCTGATCAGAAGCCGCGCGACGCCGCCCGGCGTCAAACACGGTCTGCACTACCGAAGCGCCAATGTTCCAGAAGCCGCTGGGACCATTAAACAGCGTGCTCATGGCGGCGCTTTCCACCCCACCCGAGGCGCTCAGGCTTATCAACGGAAAGTAAGCGGCGCGCGCAATCCCGATATTGGCGTTGGCAGCCGCTGCCCTGCGTTCCGCGCCCGCTACGTCGGGACGACGCTCCAATAGCAGCGAGGGCAGTCCGGGCGGAATCACCGGTGGCGGCGCCTGCAAGGGAGAGAATGCCAACTGGAAACTGGAAGCAGGCTTGCCTGCCAGCACCGCGATTGCGTGCTGAAACTGCGCTCGCTGCACTTGCACGTCAATCGCCTGCGCTCGCGTTGTCTCTAGCTGTGTCTGTGCCTGATCTACATCCACTTCGGATGCCACCCCTCCGTGAAAACGGTTTAACGTAAGCTGCAGAGCTTCCTGATAGGTCTGAACCGTGGATTGCAAGAGTTGTTCTTCCCCATCCAGGCTGCGCATCTGAAAGTAATCCATCGCGAGTTCTGCCTGCAGACTGAGCCTCACCGTCTCGAGATCCGCAGCGCTGGCCTGGGCATTTTCGCGGCTGGCTTCCACCGTTCGCCGCACTCGACCCCACACATCGGGCTCATACGAGACGTCCAGACCCAGGAGAACGTCGTTGTAAGTTTGACCCGACAACGTTTTCACAGCCCGGTTGGCAGATATTCGGTTGCGCGTCGGCGTGAATCCGCCGGTCACCGTCGGATAAAAATCCGCGCGATTGTAGCGAACTATGGCGCGAGCCTGAGCGAATTGCGCTTGCGCCTGCTTTAGGGTCTGGTTATTGACCTCAATCTGGCCTTCCAGCGCGTTCAGTTGCGAATCCTGAAAAACTTCCCACCATTTTCCGCGGATCATCTGGTCGCTCGGCTGTGCTACTTTCAGGTTGCCTGACTCCAGATACTGCGATGGAACTTCCGCCATTGCGGGTCGCTGATATTTCGGACCCACTGCGCAACCGGTGAGCAGAAGAGGTCCGAACAACACGACGAGCCAGCTCGCGTGGAATCTGTAGCGGGACTTGGCATGCTGGAAAAGGCTCTTCACTGTTTGCCTCCCGCGTGCTGCCCGCCCTGTTGCTGCTGCGGAGCACCGCCCGGCTGCTGCGCGGCGCCTTGAGCCTGCTGCCCGGATTGCGGCGCGGGCGTTGCAACCCTGACCTGTTCGCCATCGACGATGGAATCCGGTGGGTTCACGATTACCGAGTCGTTGGCGTTCAATCCGGCAAGGATCTCCATCCGATCTCCAAAATCGTGCCCCGGAGTTACCTGCCGCAGTTGAACACGATTTCCTTCTCCCACTGTCACCACTCGTAAACCTTCAGAGCGAAACATCAGCGCGCTCACCGGCAGCAGAAACGCCGAGGCTTGCGCCGGTACTTTCATGTGCACTTCCGCGTAGGAGCCGGACAGCAGTGTGCCAGTCGGGTTGTCCACTGCGATCTCGACCTGAAGAGTGCGAGTCGTGAGATTGATGGCTTCGGCGGTGCGCACCAGTCTGCCCTGGAACCGCCTCCCCGGATACTCGGCCAGCGTCAACTCCGCTGTCAGTCCGGGCTTCGCGGAAGGGGCGTAAGCTTCAGGAACATCAACGTACACCCGCAGCCTGTTTGGCTGAGCGATATGGAACAGCTCCGTATTGGGGACGCTGCTGCTGCCGGAATTGATCAGCGCTCCGATATCGGTATTACGCACCGTGATGATGCCGTCGAAGGGAGCATAGATTTTCTCGTACGCCTGCAACTGCTCGAGCTGGCGCACGTTTGCCTGATTTGACTGCACGATCGCTTTGTTCGCGTTATTAGCGCCGACGGCATTATCGGCATCCTGCTGCGCCACCGAATTCGTCTTCAGAAGACCCTGGTACCGGTTCGCCGTAATCTCCGAGAGCTGCAAGTTGGCTTGGGCGGTATTCAGATTGGCACGCGCCTGCTGTAATTGCTGATCCAGCTCCGGGGTTTCGATTTCCGCCAGCAGCTGGCCTTTTCTTACGTGGGTCCCGATATCCGCGTACCAGCCCTTCAAATAGCCATTGGTGCGAGCATAAATCGGAGCGCTTATATAAGGCTGAACATTGGCCGGCAGCACCAGCTCGTCCGAGGGAGCGGTCTTCTCCGGATGGACCACTGACACTACGGAAAGAGCCATTTCCGCCGTCTCCGAGCGTACCTGTTGCCGGGCTCGCACTCGGGGCACCACCCCGTACGCAATTGCTCCCAGAACAACAACGCACGCAATCGCTGCCACGATCCAGCGCCGGTGGGGATGATTCGGCCGCCTCAGCTCGCTCTTCGGCGTCGCACTCGTCGGCCGTTCTACGGTTGGTTCCACAAGCATATTTGACTCCAGAAGCCGCATTGGGACGTTCTTTTACTGCCCCGCGGCCTCGGTTGTGCGACCGCGTAAGCCGTGCAGCACGCTGAAAAAAACTGGCACAAAAAATAAGGTCGCTACCGTGGCGAACATCAGGCCGCCGATGACCGCGCGGCCCAAAGGCGCATTCTGCTCGCCGCCTTCCCCCAACCCGAGCGCCATCGGCACCATGCCGATCATCATGGCCAGGGCCGTCATCAGCACCGGCCGGAAACGAGTGAAGCCCGCGTCCAGAGCCGCCGCTACCGAGTCTTTGCCCTCGCCCATTTGCTCGGTCGCAAAGCTCACCACCAGAATGCTGTTTGCTGTAGCCACGCCCATGCACATGATGGATCCGGTAAGCGCCGGCACGCTCAGAGTCGTGCGCGTCATAAACAGGAACCAGGCAATTCCCGCCAATGCAGCCGGCAATGCCGAGATGATGATGAAGGGATCAAGCCACGACTGAAAATTCACCACGATCAGCAAATAGACCAAAATGATGGAGAACACCAGTCCACCCAGCAGCCCGACATAAGAGGAACGCATGGTCTGCACTTGCCCGCGAATCACCACTCGCGAACCGCGTGGCAAAGCGTGGCTGTTCTCTTTCACAATGCGGGCGATATCCCGCGAGACTCCCCCCAGATCGCGACCCTGCACTGAACCAAAAATATCGATCACCGGCTGAATATCGTAGTGCGAGACTACGCTCAGCCCGGCTCCCCGGTTGATCGCCGCCAGATTGCCCAGGATCTCGGAAGGCGCATTGGGATTCGGTCCGGTAACCGGAATGTTTTCGAGATCCTGCAGGCTGGTGACGCGGTACTGCGGCGTCTGAGTAGCAATGGAATAGCTGACGCCGTTCTTCGGATCGAGCCAGAACGTTGGCGATGTCTGAAAGCTCCCGCTCAGCGATATCAGCAGGTTTTGGGCAACTTCCCGCTGCGTGAAGCCGATTTCTTCTGCCTTGGTGCGATCTACCCAAATGTGCAGCTTCGGTTGATCGAATGGCTGCTGGATACGCAGGTCGGCAGTCCCAGGCACTTCCCGAACCTGGCTCAGCAGCTTGTCCGCGAACTGCCGATTGGCTTCGAGGTTGTATCCCGTGACCTGGATGTCAATCGGTGCCGGCAACCCGAAATTCAGAATCTGGCTCACAATGTCCGCCGGCAGGAGGTAAAACGCAACTCCAGGGAACTCCTTTGCCAGCCGCAGCCGCAGGTCGTGAACATATTTTTCGGTGGGATGGTGTTTGGGCGACAAGCTCACCAGGATGTCGGCGTCCGCTGTGCCGATGGGAGCCGAGTTGCTGTACGAGAGATTGATTCCGCTGTAGGGCAACCCAATGTTGTCGATAATCGTGCCTATTTCGTCTTGCGGTATCTGCTCGCGGATCGAGTGCTCCACCAGATCGCATAAGCGTGCCGTCTCTTCGATGCGCGTGCCCGTCGGCGCCCGCAAGTGAAGCTTGAACTGGCCGGCATCTACTGAGGGAAAGAAGTCCTGGCCCAGCCACGGCACCAGCCCCACCAGCGAGAGCACACAAATGGCGAGGAAGCCGAGCAGAAACACCCGCCGGTGCCGCAAGCAGCCCGCCAGTGCAGCATGGTAACGGTCACGAAAACGCTCGAAGCCGATCTCGAAAGCAGCCTGCATCCGCACCAGCGGATTCGGGCTATTCGCCGGCGGAATATGTCCCGCTTCCTGCTCATGGCCTCGCAACAGGTACTTGGCCATGGTCGGAACCAGTGTCCGAGAGAGTAGATACGAAGCCAGCATGGCAAATACCACTGCCTCGGCCAGGGGCACAAAAAGGTAGCGAGCCACGCCCGCCAGAAAGAACATCGGTACAAACACGATGCAAATGGAGAGAGTTGAAACAAACGCGGGAACGGCGATCTGCTGTGCACCGTCGAGAATGGCCTGCTGAATTTCCTTCCCTTCAGCAATATTGCGGTTGATGTTCTCGATTTCTACCGTGGCATCGTCAACTAGGATACCCACCGCCAGCGCCAGCCCACCCAGCGTCATGATGTTGATGGTCTCGCCCAGCGAGCTCAGCACGACAATCGAAGTCAGAATCGAAAGCGGAATCGAAACCGCGATGATCAGCGTGCTCCGCCAGCTGCCCAGAAAAATAAGAATCATCAAGCCGGTCAAGCAGGCCGCAATGATTCCTTCTTTGAGCACGCCCTGAATCGAAGCTCGCACAAACAGCGACTGGTCGGCCAACGGACGGATGTCGAGCTGCGGCGGAAGACCGGCTTTGATTTGCGGCAGCAGCTCCTTGATTCCCGAGATGATGTCCAGCGTCGAAGCATTCCCTGCTTTTTGAATGGTCAACAGCGACGCTCGTGAACCATCCACACGCACAATATTGGTCTGTGGTGGAAAACCGTCGCGAACAAAAGCCACATCCTGAACATAGATCGTCGTGCCGCCTACGCTTTTGATCGGGATGCGGTTCAATTCCGCTATAGTCTTAGGAGCGGCATTAATATCCACATCGTATTCGCGAGTGCCGATCTTCGACGTTCCTGCCGGAAGGATCAGATTCTGCGCGCTGATGGCATTCACCACGTCCAGCGGCGAAAGTCCTTTCGCTTGCAGCGCTGTCGTATCCAGGTCCACCTGCACCTGGCGCTGCTTACCTCCGTAGGGATAAGGAACCGCGGCTCCCTCTACCGTGATCAGTCGGGTGCGAACAAAGTTCAGTCCCAAGTCATTGAGCTGCTGCTCGGAAAGTCCGCTGCCCGACAACGCGAGCTGCAGAATCGGCACAGACGACGCGCTATAGCTGATGACCAACGGCGGCGTCGTTCCTGGGGGCAACTGCCGCAGCTGGGTCTGGGAGATGGCCGTGATCTGCGCAATCGCCCGTTCCAGGCTGGCGTGCGGCTGGAAGAAAACTTTAACCACGGCCACGCCATTCAGCGATTGCGACTCGATGTGTTCGATATTATCGACCGTGGTAGTCAGCGACCGCTCAGTAATCGAGATGATCCGGCCGCTCATTTCCTCCGCATTCAGACCGGTGTAGTTCCAGATAATGCTGACCACCGGGATATTTATGTTGGGAAAAATGTCGGTCGGAGTGCGAAAGATCGACAGGCAGCCCCATATCAGAATCAGGATCGCCGCCACCACAAACGTATAGGGCCGGCGTAACGCGAGTCGAACAATCCACATCTTCCCTGGCCTCCACCTCAGAGGCCTGGGCAAGTCCCAAACAGACTTTCTGGTCTACGATCCTCACCCAGGTTAACCACACCAATGCATCCATTCTTCCACTCGCCCCGCGGTGCGGCCGTATTCTCTAACGACTGCGAATTGTTCAAATTACGGAGAAGGAGGACCTGCTAATTCAACCCGGGTAAGTAGCTGGCGGCTGTCGGCAGATGTCGATGCTTCGACGCACCGCCAGGGGCGGGTAAAGCCGCAAGGCTATCGACCTCGTGATCGATAGCCTCGTTCTGTTCATCTCGGATTGTCCTGCCGTGGGACAGCTGCATGCTCCCCGCGCGCCCCGACCTCACGTAAGAAGCTGCAACCGTCGGCTGCTATTACAAACTGCGCACACACCCTCACCCCCACCTCCCCACACCACCCCACCGAATCCGGCTCGCTCTCGCCTGAGGGCAAATCCCTTTTCGGGCTTGGCGTGCATTCGTGTTCGCCGATCCTTGGCGTTCGCTCTGCTGACCAACTACGATGGACGTGCCTAGAGATATGTCGAGGACCCGAGCAGCGGATTCTAACCATCGGACGCCATCCGCGTTCCCTGTCCCGGGAGTGACTTCTATTCCATCCGACCTGGATAAGCTGCGGCCGGAGCAACTGCGCCAGGCCCTCGCGGGCCTGTTGCCCGCGGGCGCGACGCGGGAGCAGCGCATCTCCACTATTACCGCCGCTTTGGCAAGCCCCATGGGCCGGGCACTGCGTAACGAGATGGGAGCATGGATAGCCGACCACCTGGTTCCAGTCGACCAACTCGTGCCACAGGCATATGTGGCCTGGCGCCCACCGGTGCGGGATGCCATGATGTTTGTAGTCCGCCACCTTTCGGATGACCGTCTCGCCCCCAAGCTCCTGGAACAACTTGAACTGCCGGCCAGCACTCGGGCCGAAAAACGTCTGCTGCTGCTGATTGCGAAGGTGCCAGGCCTGCAAAAACTCGGCCAGGTAATAGCGCGGAACCGCCATCTCCGTCCCGCTCTGCGCAAGGCGCTCTCAGAGCTTGAAAATGGCATTCATGACGTGAATTTCGCCGGGGTGTCGACCCTGATTCACCAGCAACTGGGCTCCGCGCTCGAGAAGTATGCGGTGAAGATCGAGCCTGCCATCCTCTCGGAAGCCAGTGTTAGCGCGGTCGTCCGCTTTACCTGGCGCAATCCCGCAAGCGGGGACCGCGAGCGCGGTGTATTCAAAGTTTTGAAACCACATATTCCGGCTTACTTCCGCGAGGATATGGAGTTGTTGCACCAGCTTGCCCTGTTCTTTGGCGGCAGACACCACGAGTACGGGCCGGCGGTGCGCTTGATTCCCGATACCTTCAAAAAAGTCCGGCGCCTTCTTCAGCACGAAGTGAATTTTCCCCGCGAGCAAAAAACCCTGCTGGAAGCCTGGGAGCAGTACCGGCAAGTTCGCAGTGTCCGCGTTCCGCGCGTGATCCGCCCCTTGTGCACTGCCACCATCACTGCGATTTCCGAAGAAACCGGATCAAAGATCACTGACGCCGTGGTGCACATGCCGGCATGGCGTCGGGGCCTGGTCGCCGACCAGCTCATCGAGGCTCTGGTCGTAGTACCGCTCTTCGCCGCTGGCGAGCGATCCCTCTTTCACGCCGATCCTCACGCCGGCAATCTGCTCTACGACAGCCATTCGGGGGAATTAATCCTTATCGATTGGGCTCTGCGGGAAAAATTGACCCGCAGCCAGCGCCGTTACCTGGCGCTGCTGTTTCTGATGGTTGCCCTGCGCGATCCGGTCGGCGCTTCCCATGCCATCGCCACTTTGGCGGAAAGGCGAATCCCTCCTCGTTCCCGCCAGGGACGTATGATCCATGACCGCGCCAGCCGTTTTCTCGACCAGGTGCCCCTGAAACGTCTGCCCAGCGCCGTCGATGCTATGCAACTTCTGGAAGAGGTTGCGATGCACGGCGTGCGTTTTCCTTCGGCCTTGATCATGCTGTCGAAGGTGATGTTCACCCTGGATGGGATTCTGCAGGATATCGGTGGTTCCAGCTCCACCTTGGGACTGGTTGTGGCCCAGCATATTGCGCGCCGCTGGCTGAGCAACCGCAAGCTGTTCGCTTCCCCGCTCACTACCGCCGACTGGATCACAGTCCAGTGCAGTGCCTTACTCTATGGAAGCCGTCTCTGGCTCAAAAGCGAAAAAAATCTGCTGGATCGGTTCCTACCCGTGGCACCCCCGAATGGCAACCTGCCACAGCGTGCGCCATCTTGATGCGCATCCATCTGGGAAGTGGAACATGCTGAAGGATTCTAGCTGGAAGCCTCGCGGTCGCCGTCAACCGCTGCTTGGTTGAGCCGGTCGGCAACGATGCTATACACCGCAGGATTGAAAACCAGCCCAATGTGGGTGCCGGATACTTCGAAATCGTTTTTCTTGTCGCCCGTGCGGCAACAACGCCAATCCACAATCCCATCGTCGCGGGTGTAAATGGCAGTATGCATCACCCCATCACTCATCTCGCATCGCGCGGAGTTGACGAAGTCGCAGGTGCAGCGGGAGGTGTAGCAGTCGGGTAAAACGTCACGCCCATGCACATCGATAATATGCTGGCGAACCGCAGACGCCGCTCGGCTGATGCTCTGGTGCATCACCGCCCCGCGGAAAGGTGCGGCCAGGGTTATCACCGAGGCGATATCTTCCGGTCTCTGTGCGGCCAGCGAACGGGCCATTACCCCGCCCAGGCTGTGCCCAATCAGGTGCACCTTGCGCCGTGTCTGCTTGAGGGCCTTCTCGACGGTTGCCGTCAAACGGTATTTGATCAGCAGGTTGGGGCACTCGGCATTCAGCCCGATACCCGAGACATAGGAGCGGTAACCGATTCGCCCTAACCAGGAGCTGAGATGCGTAAGATAAAGATCGGTGCCCAGAAAGCCGGGGATTACCACCACCCCGGAATTATCGCCTCGCGGAATACCCATGCCATAAAACACCGGGGAAGCGTGCAGCAGCAGGAGCTCGGCGCCAAACAGCGCTTCCTTCCAGATTGGCATGTTACTGCCAGCTTCGTCGTCGGCGATCCTATCCTGGCGCGGTGCCATAGACGACCGTGTCTTAGCCCCTTTTTTTGTCACCCGGCTGTGACTATCTTCAATAACACACCACCGGCCCTGCTGCAACTATGGATGCTGGAACGGACGTGCCGGTGGTATCCCCAAGGGCACGTCCGTAATCATGCCGCGCCAAGCCCGATGGTCATTGCCAGACTGGTTTGCCCGTTTCACCATCAGGCAACAGCATGATGAGCAGCCTGCGCCGTCGCTGCTTTACGGCGAACCGGGTGCTTCACGCGGCGCTCGGACATATGTTTCGAGCCGGCGCGAGGCTTTACGACCGAGTCAATCAGCGCCTTTTCAGCGTCAACGAAGCTCTTTACCCCTTCTCCCGTAATGTTCGCCATGGGTATAAGGCGGGCGGGATTCAGTAACTCCATCGTCCGCGTTGCCGCCTTCAGATTGACATTCATCTGCTGGCCGGCCGTGTCCAGCAGCTTTTTCTGAGCGTCGATGAAGGCGTTACTGGCATCGCGCGCCAGCTTGGCCAATGCGGTCTTTTTGACCATCCGGGCCGTCTTATCTGGCCTGCCCGTAGTCACCCGCGTGGTTTCCTCCGCCACCACGTCCAGGAACTTCTTCTGCGCGTGGACAAAGGTTTCCATCGCCTGCCGGGCAAGATCCACCAGATGCGTGCCTCCGGTAACGGACTTCTTGGTTTCCTCCAGCCACTCCAGCGTCTGCTTGCTGGTGATCTTCAGGAAGTCCTCGTGCATCCCAAGGAAAGTTCCGATCGAGCGCCGCACCAGGTCGGTCATTGCGACCGCAGGCACGGAGCCCGCGACCCGCTCCTTGATCCCGGTCATCACAATCTCGTTCTCCTGCTGCGCCAGGTTGAGCAGGATCCTCTGCGCCTCGATGAAGCTCGAGGTTCCTTCCACCGCAAGCTCGCGCAGGATGGCGATGGGGGAATGCTCTGGGTCTGACAGTCCTTCCCGCAGGCTCTTCATGGCAACCGCGTTCTGGCGCATTGCCAGATCAACCAGGATTCGTTGCGTTGCAAAAAAGCTTTCGACTCCCTGCTGCACCCACCCGGACAATAATCCGAGAAAAGAAGAGGGATGGGTGTGAGCGGTGGGGCCGGGCTTGGTAACTCTTGGCATGATGCCCTCCGTTCTTTAATGCTGCACTGCAGCATCAACTGCAATCTAGTATTTATATGGATTTGTGTCAATATAAGAACCTCAATTATTGCGGTGCGTCAGGAGAACCGTTCCGGTGAAAACATCCGCTATTGTCATCCGCAAGTATGGAAACCGCAGACTCTACGACACATCCACCAGCCGCTACATCAATCTTGACGACATTGCAGCCTTGGTCCGAAATGGGAAAGAAGTCCAAGTCATCGACGCCAAGACCGGCGAAGATCTCACCCGCCTGACCTTGACCCAAATCATCTCCGAAGACGTCAAGAACCAACCCTCCGGCCTGCCCCTGGAACTCTTGCGTCAATTGATCGTTGCCACCGACCAGGTGGGACGGGAATTCGTGATGTGGTACTTGAAATCTGCTTTCAGCGCTTATCAAAAAGTGCAAGGTGCTCTGGACAGCGGCTTATCAGAAATGCGTTCCGCCGCCTTGTCTCCGCTGGAGACGGTCAAGAACTTCCTTCAGGGGCGAACCTCGGAACCGCCGGCTGCGAGCGAATTGCAACTGCTCCATGCCCGAATAGCCGAGTTAGAAAGCCGTCTGCAGAAGCCAAGAGAGAAGCCACGAGCCAGGTCCAGACGGCGCAAGAAGCGTTAACCTACGCGGGACCAGACGGGATCCTCGTGAGGGTGTATTTCTCGGACTCTTGCGATTCGCCCTTCTTCCAAAGTATTTCAACTTCCATTTTTTGATTGTCGACAACCCTGTAAGCGATTTTTTCTACGTGCGCCAGAGTTGCATCTTTCAAATTCGTAATGTCGAACATTTCGAATTCAAAGACTCCGGACCGTCCACCTTGCTTCAGCCGAAGGCGCGGCTGGTTACCGCTATTGCAAAAGTGGGTCATCAACAGGCTGTCGCCGTCTGGGTAGATTACGGAAAGCTCTTTGCCGAACTGCTCAGTCACAATCGAACCGTTGGAAGCAAGGTCATAGGACATCTCGATGGGGAGAGTTCTTCCACCCGATTGAATCTGCCATCTTCCACGCAAACCCTTAAATGTCTCAAAAGCGTTTGGAGAACTCTGGGCTGCTGCCGCAAATGGAAACCAAATCAACAACAGCAGCAGGCCAACTCCCCGAGATTTCGTCATGTCTCGCTCTCCACTATCCTAGGTGCTTTAGCAACTTCGTCGATCTTCGCACTCGATCCGAACTCCTCTTCTGCAGCATCATTCCATATCGTCTCTGACGCGGGAGGAATAAAGCTTATGGCTCTTTCCGCCAAAGCCGTAATCGTGAGGCTCGGATTCACACCCAGATTCGCCGCAATCACCGAACCATCGCACACATACATATTGCGATATCCGAACACACGATGCTGACGGTCAACCACACCGGTCTGGCGCGAGTCCGCGATCGCGCAACCTCCGATACAATGCGCGGTGCTGGGCACATTGAACAGCACCTCTGGCAACATGCTCATGGCTGTCCCTCCGGTCAGCCGCGCGAACTGCTCGGCAAATTGGTTGGCCTGCGGTATGAACGTAGGCACCTTCTTGCCATAGCTAACCAGAAACTTTCGGAATGGCCAAAACCATGGCCGTTCCCAGCGCATACTTATGTGTCCCTCCAGGGCTTGCATGCAGAGCAGGATGATGCACTCTCTGGCCCAACCGTGGGGCCAAAACAACCTTAAGGTTTTGAGGGGATGCCGCAGGAGCGACGCGGCCACATTCCTCATCCATAGCGCGACCCGCAGTGGTCCCGGGCGCCCGCCGGTAAGGATGGTCGCCAGCAGGCTCATCGCGTCCGAACCGCTCGGGTAGCGCACCGCTTCTATATGGGTGTGCTCGTCAATGTAAACTCCTGACCCGATCGCCACGCCCTTCGACAAATCCTCGCTGCATCCCGGTATCCGCACCCCAATCAATGATTCGGAGTTCGTCCGGACACGCTGGCCCAATTGACCGCTGATCGCGGGCAGCGACCCTTTCTCTTTCAAGTGGAACAGCAACTCCATCGTCCCCAATGACGATGCCGCAAATACCACGCCCCGGCATGTGAACCTTTTCTTTGTCAGAGATACCCACGCAGTCGAGCGGACCGCGCGCACTTCATATCCCTGGCTTCCGTCCCGAGTTCCCGCGAGCGGCCGCACATCCACTACCCTGGTTTCCGGGAACACCTGGGCCCCCTGCTTCTCGGCCAGGTACAGATAATTCATATCGAGGCTGTTCTTGGCGCCATGCGGACAGCCCATCATGCATCCCCCGCAAGCAATGCACGTAGTTCGCGGCGGGCCCTCTCCTCCGAAAAAGGGATCGGGAAAGGTCTCCCCTCCTGTCTCTCCCTTCGCAGGTTCGAAGATAGCCACGCTGGTTCGATAGTAAGTGTGACCAATGCCGGTGGCCTCTGCCACTCGGCTCAACAGGTTGTCAGCCGGCCCTAGAATGTGATTCTCTCTCACTCCTAGCATGCGCGTGGCCGTGTCATAGTGAGCCGGCATTTCAGCTTTCCAGTCGGCCAGTTCCGCCCACGATCCCATGTCCCAGATCTTGTCGGGAGGCCGCAGCAACGTAGCAGCATAGGTGATCGAGCCCCCGCCCACCGCGCAGCCATGCAGGATGGTCACGTGACGAAAGAAACGCATGTTGAAAAATCCGCGCAACGCCAGCTTCGGCCGCCAGAACCAGCGATGCAACCACCAGCTTGTCGGCGGGAAGTCCTCGGGTCGCCAACGCCGCCCCATTTCCATCACCCCGACGCGGTAGCCCTTCTGCACCAGGCGGTAGCTGGCGACACTGCCTCCGAAGCCGGAGCCAATTACGATGAAATCGAAATCGAATGCGCGATTCTCCGGCCTCATGGCTGCCGCGCTTTACTTTGGCGGGAAGCAGGACTACTGTCGGCAGCCGTTGTCTTTCCCTTGTGCGGGTGACTATGCGAACTTTGGCCGAGGTGGAAGAAGCCAGAGCGCTCATGACCGAAGCTCGCGAGTGGTCGGTGGTGCGCTGGTTGCGGGAAAAGAAAAGGGTGCGCCGAGCCGCGGACAAAGCGAACGCCGCTCTCGACCGGCTCGAGCAAGAGATCAAAGTGGGCTGGAGCAACCAACTGAAGGCCGCCTACAGCGCCGTTTCGCCGCAGTCGGGTGATACACCTCGACCCGGAGCGGGGCAGCGGCCAGTGCCAGACGCTATCGATGCTCAACTGCTGCTCCTGGCCAGGAAAATCAGGGAAGCCGATGATGCGGCTTATCGTGCCCACTTGGATGCGGAGGCCACGTTTGATGAGGCTGAGAGACAATTGAGCACCCGTCTGGCGCGCGAGGGATGTCAAAAAGCTATCGATTCCTGGAACCTGCACGAAAAAGCCATTGCCAGGGCAGAGGCAGCCATCAGCTCAGACAGGTGAATCGGAAATCCCGAAAGCGGAAAGGAAGACGCAAGCCACCCCATCCCCTACGTCCAGCATTCCGTCAGCAATTCGCGCCACCAGAATTCCCGCGCATCCATCGCTGCCTCGTGCGCGCTCGTTCCAGCTTCGTAAGCCTGGCGAAAATCATACCTCCAGTTGTCCTGCCACAGGCGCATTTCTGCGTTCATGGACAGCAGTACCGCGCGGACGTCTTCCAGCCAGGTCTCGTAATCTGGCCTGCCTTGCAGCTCTGACACGGACGACAAATCTGGATACTGCTTCACGCTCGACATACACGCCTCACCAAGCTGATTCCTTTTCCCGGCACGGCTGCTGACTCACGCGGCGGCGATCTTGATGGCTCTATCCGAGCTCCCAACCTGCGCCGGCACCCTCGTAGCGAGGACTTCAACTGCGGGCTTCGTCTTAACCACTGGCGCTGGCTTAGCTTCCATCTTCGGGCTGGGTTGCCGTTCCTCAAATAGCAGCCTTCGCAGGGAGCGGAGATCATTCAGAATGCGCACGCTCTTCTTCATGTGGACTTCGAGCTTTTCCAGGTTGTAGAAAGCTAGACGCAGAGCGTCCAGGCGGCGCGGAGCTTTAGAAGTCGACTCTCCCTCTACATCCTCATTAATAGCCTTTTTGGTTTCGTCTACCACCTCGGACAAAAGGCCGAGAAAATCATAGGCGCTCTCGATACTGTCGAACGGACTTCCAGGCTGATGATTCATACCGGCTCTCCGTCGTGCTCCCGCGAGAAGGGTTGATGACTGTGGACCAGGTTGACAGAGGTGACAGAGTGGCCTGCGCTGATCTTTTCCCTTATGCAGTTTTCCCCATACGCGGGCTCCCGTCTGTGATGCGAGGCACCTGGTGCGGTGATAATGCCCCCACACCTGGGTTTTTTGGTTATACTTATGATGATGATTACGATGAAGCGCCTCGCCGGACAACATCTGTCTCCCCCGACACCCGGGGCTGCGTGATGGGAATTTGAACGCGTGCTTGTGATCACTCTCACAGACCCTGGGGCTCGTGCAAACCATAATCCAAACTGCCAGCCGGAAACGGGTCCGTTCCGGCTTCCACGACGCTACTTCCGATTGCACGCGGTCCTTCAACACACAGACGCTTTTGTGTAGAGCAGGGAGGTGGCCATGAGCGGAACAGCAACAGTTAGCGCTCCCCCCGCGAAATTCCAGAGAGTCGGTCAGGCAATGAGTCATCCCAACCATCCAACATCCAGCGTGGAGTACGGCAGGAAGCTCTTGAGCTCCGCACTCGAAGGAGCACGTTACGGCGGAGAAACCTATCTCCACGGCAAACCTCTGAATCCCTTCCTTGCCGAGTCCGTTCGCGGTGCGCTGAAGCCTGCCATCGTTGGGCTGTGTGTGAGCTTGTTGGGTTGCTGCTCCGCGAAGCGTCGTAGCTCTGCAAGCCGGGCGATCGCCTACGGCCTGATCGGTGGTGTGGTCGGCTTTGGCGCCAGCATTGTCTGGAGGAGCCGGCTATTGGCGGCGAGTGTTGCCTCGGGAGCCATGCACAGCGTCAGCAGGGCGCGTGATGAGCATTGGCTGGAACAGAACCCAATCGACTACGCCTAGGAAATCTCTCCCTGCTCCATCACGCGACTGTTTAGTGCTCGATGCGGGGAGGCAGGTTGATTGCAAATTGCTAAGAACAGCATGACGGAGGCCGCATGATCACGAGCAACGATGTGCAGGAGCGAACCCGCGTTTCGCAAGCAGAAAATTCTGGCGTGCTCAGTCCGGAGCGCATTGCCTGTCTCGAAGGACTCGTCCGTCAAGCCCGCGCCGCTGCCGCCGTCTTTACTCAATTCACTCAGGAGGACGTCGATCGCATTGTCAAAGCCATGGTCTTGACCGGACTCGACCAGGCTCAGTATCTGGCCCGCCTGGCAATCGAAGAAACCCGCCTGGGTGTTCTCGAAGACAAGGTCATCAAGAACATGGTGGCAACGGAGTTTGTCTACAACTACGTTAAGGACAAACCCACCGTCGGCGTCATTCGCGAGTTTCCTGAGCGTGGTCTGGTGGAGATGGCGGAACCGATCGGCGTCATTTTTTCTCTCATTCCCATAACCAACCCGACCTCCACCGTCCTCTTTAAATGCATCATGGCGATCAAAACCCGGAACGCCGTTATCTTCAGTCCGCACCCCAGCGCCTGTCATTGTGGCTACGAAGCAGTGCGGATCATGTATGAGGCGGCGCTCAAGCACGGCGCTCCCGAAGGCGTGTTCACCTGCCTGGAAGCGCATACCCTGCAAGATAACGCCTATCTGATGCGCCACAAAGATATCGGACTGATCGACGCCACCGGCGGCCCCGGCGCCGTGAAAGCTGCTTACAGCTCGGGCAAGCCCGCGCTGGGCGTCGGGCCCGGCAATACTCCCGTCTATCTGGAAAAAACTGCCGATCTGGACATGGCGGTGGTCGACATCATCACCTCCAAGACTTTCGACAACGGAACCATCTGCGCCTCCGAGCAGACCGTAGTCATTGACGACGAAATTTATGACCTCGTGTTGAAGAAGTTCGCCGATCTCGGGACACACATCTGTAACGAAAACGAAACCGAGTTGCTGGGGCGTACCGTCATCGATCCCCAAACCGGCTTCATGCAGCCCATGGCCGTCGGGCAGAAAGCCACCGACATCGCCCGTGTGGTTGGTCTTTCGGTTAAGCCCGATACCAAGCTACTGATTGCTCCCATTCACGGCGTAGGCCGCGAGCACCCTTTGTCTGTCGAGAAATTGTTTCCCCTGCTCGCAGTCTATCGCGCGAACTCCACCGATGAGGCGCTCAAGGTCTGCCTGGATGTGAATCATGCCGGCGGCCTGGGACACACCGCCGTCATCTTTTCGCACAACGACGACATCATTCGCAAGTTTGGTGAACTGATCAATGCCGGGCGAATCATCGTGAACTCCCCCGGATCCATTGGCGCCCTGGGCGGAGTCTACAACGACATGGTCCCCACCTTCTCATTCGGCTGCGGAACCGGCGGCGGCAACAGCACCACCGACAACGTCAATGTCTATCACTACCTGAATATCAAACGCCTGGCTCGCAGGACACCTGCGCATATGTGGTTCCGCGTTCCCAATCAGATTTACTTCAACATGAACGCCGTCGAGAACGTGCGCCAGTTCCCGAGCAAGTCCACCATCATTATTACTAGTGCGCCGTTGGAGCAGATCGGCCACGCCGATACCGTCCGGCGCTGCCTTCCTCCACAGACCCGAGTCCACGTGCTGGTCATCCCCGACGCCGAGCCCGAGCTTAAGGTCGTCACCCAGGGCGTCGAAACTCTCAACTTCTACAAAGCCGACCAGATCATCGCCCTGGGCGGCGGATCGGTAATTGATGGGGCCAAGATCATGAAGCTCAAGTACGAGTCGCCGCAGGCTGACATTGACGAACTGGCCGCTCCCTTCTTAGACCTCCGCAAGCGCGTCGTCGAGTTCCCAACCGACAAGACTAACCATGCGCGCCTGATTGCTATTTCCACTACCAGCGGAACTGGAAGTGAAATAACTCCCTTTGCCGTCCTCTTCGATAAAGCACGCGGACGCAAGGTGACTCTCGCTGACTACTCACTGAGCCCGGATGTAGCCATCGTCGATCCGCAATTCGTCATGTCCATGCCCAGAGCTCTCACCGCAGATACGGGGGTGGACTGCCTGACCCATGCCCTGGAATCCTGGGTTTCCGTCTACGCCTCTCCTTACACCGACGCCAACGCCCTGCAAGCGATTCAACTGGCATTCAAGTACCTTCCCATCGCCTATGAGCACCCCAGGGATGAAGAAGCGCGTTTCATGATGCACAACGCCGCCTGCATTGCGGCTATGGCTTTTGCCAACGCGTCGGTCGGCGTGAATCACGCTCTGGCGCATGCCTTCGGCGCGCGCTTCGGTGTTGCGCACGGACGCGCGAATGCCCTCATGTTGCCGCACGTGATTGCTTACAACGCGTCGGTCCCCGCCAAGTTCAAGCCGTCCCCCAACCAGCGGGCATATGTCGCACCCCCAAAATATGCGACCGCGGCGGACACGCTTGGACTTGGCGGTCAATCGGTCGAAGAAAAAGTTAACAACCTCATTAGAGCCGTAGAGGCATTGCTTGACCGCGTGGGAATGCCCCGCTCCATCGCCTCCCTGGGAATCCCCAGGGAAGACTTCGAGCGGGCGGTACCGGAATTGGCCAAGGCCGCTTTTGACGATCCTTCCTGGCTGTCGAATCCTCGCATGCCATTGATCAGCGAATTAACAGGATTGTTCTGGAAGGCCTATGAGGGCCGCCGCGCGGCCGAGGCGGTCACTGCAGTTCAGCAAAAACAGACGGCATAAGAAATGGCTGTGATTATGACAATTCCAATGTCACTGAAGATTGACGGAGAGTGCCTGACCCGTGCTTTGCAATCTGCCGAGGAGCAGTTGGACAGGGCCGAAGGCAAGTTAGCCTTGGATTTCTCGTCGGTGCGCCGAATCGATCCCAACGCGCTCGCCGCGCTGGCGAAATTCGCCGGCAGCGCCGACGACAAGGCCATCAAGGTCACATTGCACGGCGTGAGCGTCGATGTTTACAAAGTGCTTAAGCTGTCCAGGCTAACGTCCCGCTTTTCTTTTGTAAGCGACGACGCCCACCTGGCCGCACCAAGCAAGGAGAGCTGAGATGCAGCACGACGTTCTCGACAATCGCCTCTCATGGGGTGACACCGTTTTCCTGAACCTGGAGCGCAAGGACATGCCGCTCAACGTGGCCAGTGTCTGCGTGTTCGATGGGCAGATTCCGTTTAAAACCTGCATCCGTTTTGTCGAATCGAAACTGCCGCTTATTCCCCGCTATCTCCAGAGACTAGTGGCTCCCCCGCTGAACATTGGCCTGCCCAGTTGGGAATTCGATCCCAACTTCGACATACGCAACCATGTGTTCGACGTGACCCTCAAGCGTGGCTCCGAGGCGGAGTTGAAGACCTTTGCCGGAAAAATCTTCAGCAAGGTCATGGACCGCCGCCGGCCTTTGTGGGACCTCACCCTGGTGCACGGTCTTACAGGTAACCGCACTGCCCTCATCGCCCGCATTCATCACTGCGTCGTCGATGGCATCGCCGGAGTGGGCATCATGAACGCTCTCCTCGATGCCAGCCCGGAAGTGCAGCCACTGCCTCGAAAGAAACTACGCCTCCAGGTCGCCTCACCACGCAATGCCTGGACCTCGCTGACCAACAGCGTCATTGATTCCTATTCCGATTTCGTCAGACGAATTCTTTCCGCTTACGAAGACCTGCTGAGCATAGCCGAGCGGGCTGCGGCCACTGGCGCCAGTACCTCAACCGATGAATTCTTTCATCTGCTGCCGGAAATCACGGCATTCACCGAACGGCTGCGATTCAATCTCCCTTACCGCGGACCGCAAAAGTTCGCCTGGGCAGACATTCCTCTGGATGAGGTCAAGGCGATCCGGCATGCTTGCGGAACCAGTGTGAACGACGTCATCCTCGCGCTGGTGACGGCTACCTTCCGCCGCTACTGCGAACTCCATGGCGATCCGGTAAAAGGCCGCCTGCTCCGCATCATGGTTCCGGTGAATCTGCGCGGGAATGGCCAGCCCAACGAGATGGGAAACCGTATTTCGCTGGTACCGGTCACGATTCCCTTCGATATTCGCAATCCTCGAAAGCTGCTCGCCGCCGTTCATAAGAGAACTGAGTTTCTCAAGCGGTCGCACGCCGCCGAGCTGGTCAGTCTGGCCGGCGGTCTGGTCGGAATGCTTCCCACTTCGTTGCAGGCTTTCGCCGGTCCCATTGCCAGCCAGCTTCCGATTACGCCGTTCAATTTAGTTTGTACCAACGTGCCGGGACCGCAATTCCCCCTCTACCTGATCGGCCACAAGATGCTGCAGTGGTACCCCTACGTCCCGGTCGGCGGCGAAATGGCCGTCAACTGCGCCATTCTGAGCTACAACGGAGCCATGTACTTCGGGTTCAGCGGCGAGGTACACGCGGCGCCGGATCTGCGGCGCCTGGAAACACTCTTGTCAGCAAGCTTCAAAGAACTGAAACAGGCGGCAGGGCATCAGCCGCCACGCAACAAAAGAAAGAAGCGAATTGAGGCCTCGAAGCCGGCCCTCGCAAAACCAAAGAAAACTCCCGGCCCCGTTCCCGCCCCTGGCGCCAATCTGCCCGCGACGCCCGGGCTGGCAGTGCAAGCGGAAGAAACTCCCACGCGATTGATCGCTTAGCAATCGCCACGGGGAGGAGTTGGAGACCATGGAAAACCTCCCGTCAGCAGCGCAAGTCTCCAGTTGGTTGATCCCGGGGCAAGTTCTGTTCCTCATGATCCACATTCTTGCGGTCGCCTGTTTTGCCTACATCGTGGCTCGACGCCTGGCGCCACTGCTGCAAGCGGAGCGCGACTTCCGTTTCGATCAGCCCTGGGCCCGCTTGCGAATGGTCTTCAAGTATTGGCTGGGACAATGGAAGCACCCACGTTACCGCACCGCCGGAACGCTTCACATTCTGATCTTCGCCGGATTCATCCTGCTGGCCATGCGCGCCTTCACCGTGCTCTTCGTCGGTATCTGGCCGGACTTCGCCATGCTCTCCGGCAAGGCCGGCCAGATATACGACCTCATCACCGACTACGCCTCTACCGTCGTATTCGCTTGCATGATCGTGGCGATCATTCGCCGCGCCGTCTTCAAGCCTGCGCGTTACGCGGTGCCGGCAAAGTTCGGCAAAGGCCATCCCATTGACGCCATCTTCTTATTAGCGCTGATCGCCATACTCATGCTGGCGGACAGTTCCTTCGCCGCCGCCAAGACCGCCGGTGAGTCCCATCTCGGCCAACCCGCGGCGGCTTTGGCCTTCTTGTCCCTGCCTTGGATGTTGCAGATCGCCTTCGCTTCCGCTTCGCTGACAGCTCTGAGAAATCTCTACATTGGCGCCTATCTCCTGCATGAACTGACTTTCTACTTCCTGCTCTGCTACCGGCCGTTTGGCATTCAGTTTCACGTGGAGACCTCGCTGTTCAACGTCTACTTCGCCAAACTCGACCGCGACGCGCTCAAGCCTGTCCGATGGGGCATCTCCGACGATCAACTGGATCAGGTGAAATCTTTCGGCGTGAAGAAATTTGAGGACTTCACCTGGAAGCACATGCTCGACTTCTACAGCTGCGCCGATTGTGGCCGCTGTTCGGATAACTGCCCCTCCAACTCGGTGGGCAGACCATTGTCTCCACGCTTTCTCACTATTAAGGCGCGAGATTACGCCTTTCAGCATTACCCAATGTTCGGCAGCTCGACCAACAGCACGCCCCTGGTCGGGAATGTCTATTCCGAGGATGAGATCTGGTCCTGCACTACCTGCGGCGCCTGCGAACAGGAGTGCCCGTTGCTGGTGGAATACATCGACAAGATCGTCGACCTGCGCCGCGGCCTGATCGATGAAGGAAGAGTGCCCCAGTCCTTGCAGAAACCGTTGAAGGCTCTGGAGAGCCGCGGTAATCCCTACGGCAAGATGGAAAAGAAGAGGGCGGACTGGGCCACTGCCCAGGAGTTCCAGCAAGCCTGCCAGGTCAGGATTCTCGACCAAAAGAATGGCGCCAACACCCTCTTCTTCGTAGACAGCATCACCTCTTACGACGACCGCATGCAGTCGATTGGCCGGGCCACAGCCAGAATCCTCGACCACCTAGGCGAGAATTTCGGAATCCTCGGCGCGAAGGAAAAAGACAGCGGTCATGAGGTTCGGCGCTTCGGCGAGGAATTCCTCTTCGCCTCGTTGCGCGACCAGAACGTCGCCGCGATCAAGGCTTCAGGAGTCAGCCGCATCGTCACCGCCGATCCCCACGCCTACAACGCGCTGAAGCGCGACTACAAAGACCTTCCCCCGGTCGAGCACATCAGCCAGGTGATCGCCCGCGGAATTAAGACCGGCAAGCTCAACTTTCACCCGATCGCAAACAACGATAGCGTCTACGCGTTCCACGACCCCTGCTATCTGGGGCGGCACAACCAGGTCTACGACGAGCCCCGCGCTGTGCTCGATGCCATCCCGGGCCTCAAGCGGATCGAGATGACCCGCTCGCGAGATCGCTCCTTCTGCTGCGGTGGCGGTGGACTGATGTTGTTCTACGAACCCAAGGAAGATGAGCGAATCGGGGTAAAGCGTGTCCAGATGGCGGCCGAAGCTGGGGTCAACGTGATCGTAACCGCCTGTCCGTTCTGCATGGTGAACATTGAGGATGCCATCAAGGTTGCAGGCCTGGAAGGAAAGATGACCGCCATCGATCTGGCGGAACTGGTCGACCAACACATCGCCCGCGAAGCTGCGCAAGCGGCGTGAATAACAGTTCGGAGGTAAACGTGGAAATTCTGGTTTGCGTACGAAGAGTGCCCGACACATCGGAAAACGAGATTCAGCTCAACCGCGCCGGCAACGACATTGAGCGCGATGACCTCGTCTATTCCATCAACGAACCCGATAACTATGCCGTCGAAGAGGCGCTGCAGCTGGTCGCCAGGCTCGGCGGCAACGTCACCGTCGTTACCGTGGGCAACGAGGACGACGAGGAGGTCCTGCGCCGCGAGATGGCCATGGGCGCAAACCAGGGCGTGCTGATCTCGGATGAGGAATTCACCGGATCAGACGGCAAAGGTATCGCCACCATCCTCAAAGCTTTCATCGACAAGGGTCACTACGACCTGATCCTGACCGGCGTTCAGGCGGAAGACGGCGGCGCCCAGGTTGGAGGCATGTTGGCCGCCATGCTCGATTATCCGTTCGCGTCTCTGGTCAATTCCATCGAGGTCCTCGACAGCAAGAAGCTGAAGATCAGCCGCGAAATCGAGGGCGGCAACAAGGAGATGAATGAGATCGATCTCCCCTGTGTGCTCTCGATTCAGACCGGGATTAACGAACCGCGCTACGTCGGGATGCGCGGCATCCGCCAGGTAGCGTCCATACCGATTCCAACCTTCGCCACTTCCGACCTCGGTCTCGATCCAGGCACGGTGGGCGAGACCGGCGCCAAAGTGAAACGTCTCGACTATTTCGTGCCCGCGCTCGGCAAGGGAGCCGAGATGCTGCAGGGCAGCCGCGAAGAAAACGCCGACAGAGTTCTTGAGCTAGTCGCAGCCAAAGGAGGGTTGAAGTAATGCCTCGAATTTTTGCTTACATCCTGCACAAAGATGGTGTGCCCGCTGATCCCGCGGCGGAACTGGCGGCAGCGGCACGCAAGATTGATGCCGGCGCATCTCCCGTCGCCATTCTCACCGGTTCGGGTCCAGACCTCGAGTCCGCGTGCAACGCCCTCCGCGCTTCCTATGCTGAAGTCTGGAAGATCTCGAATGAAGCTCTCGCCTATCCCAACGCTGAGTTGGTCCGCAAAGCCCTCGTAGGCGTTGTGCCTGCCGGCAGCATTCTCTTGGTTGCGCACGAGCACTTCGGGATCGATCTGGCCCCGGGACTCTCCATCAAGCTGAAGTCAACATTCGTCTCCGACGTAACCGCAATCGACGGCCTGGATGGTGCCCATCTCAAAGTCGTCCGCCAGGAATTCGGGGGCCAGGTCAGCGCCCACGTGGCTTGTGACACCTCAGCCGGTGCGGTTGTCAGCGTGC
This sequence comes from Terriglobales bacterium, assembly GCA_035624455.1. Lineage (NCBI taxonomy): Bacteria > Pseudomonadati > Acidobacteriota > Terriglobia > Terriglobales > Terriglobales bacterium. The sequence goes on along the minus strand of DASPRM010000053.1, from coordinate 17,995 downwards.
GTCCTGGTTCGTTCAAGCCGCTTGAGGGCCCCGCCGTAAATGGCCAGGTGCTCGACAAATCGGCAGCCATTGGCACATTAACCACTGGCCGGCGTTATCTGCAGACCATCGCGGCCGAAGCTGGCGATGTCGATATCACCAAACACAACGTCCTCGTATCCATCGGTCGAGGTATTCAGAAACCCGAGAACGTTGCCATCGCTCAGGAACTGGCTGACGCGCTGGGCGCAGCGGTTTCCTGCTCACGACCCGTAGTCGATGCCAAGTGGATGGAAAAATCCCGCCAGGTCGGTTCTTCCGGCAAGACTGTCAAGCCCAAGGTCTATCTGGCGTGCGGCATCAGCGGCGCGTTCCAGCACCTGGCCGGTTTGAAAGGCAATCCATTCATCGTCGCGATTAACAAAAATCCCAAGGCTCCCATCTTTCAGGTAGCGGATGTCGGCATTGTCGATGACATCCTGGAATTCCTGCCCGAACTGACCAACAAAGTCCGCGAAATGCGCAGCGTTTCGGCAAAGTGAGGAAAACAGTAATGATCCCATTCAAAACCCTGAAACTGAGTTTGAAATCCTTCAAAGACTTCGCCAAGAAACGTCTGCCCGACGAGAAGCTCATCGAGTTGGACGAAAAAGACGAATGCCCCATGGAAATCGTCCGCTACATGTGCAATCCCGATCAGCTCGGCATTCAGTTGCTCTTCGTTCCCGAAGATTGCGGCGGCTTAGGTGGCGGCGCCTTCGATGTGTACCTCATCTGCGAAGAAATGGCGCGCGTCGATCTGGGTGTGGCGACATCGGTACTGGCCACGTTTCTGGGCAGCGATCCCATTACCGTCGGTGCAACTCCCGAGCAGAAAAAACACTGGCTGACGCGTATCGCGGAAGAAGGATTGTTGTTCGCCTACGGCGCCACCGAGCCCGAAGCCGGCAGTGATCTGGGAGCCCTGCGCACCACCGCGGACCGTGTCACCGAGAATGGCCGGGTGGTCGGCTACAAGATCACCGGCAACAAGCAGTGGATCAGCAATGGTGGCGTGGCCGATGCCTACACCATCCTGGCCAACACGCCCGGCGGTCCCAGTTGGTTCATCGTGGAAAAAGGGGCCAAGGGCTTCACCCACGACAAGCCCGAAAACAAGCACGGTATTCGCCTCAGCAACACCGCCGCACTGGCGCTCGACAACGTCTATGTCGATGCCGATCGTCTGGTCGGCGGCGTGGAAGGCCAGGGCCTGAACCAGGCGCAGGCTGTCTTCGGCTACACCCGCCTGATGGTTGCGGCCTTCGGACTCGGAGGTGGCTGGGCGGCGCTGGATCGTGCAATTCCCTATTCCACAAAACGCATCCAGGCAGGAGCGCCGCTCTCCGAAAAGCAGGGATACACCCACAAACTGATCGTCCCGCACGTCGCCCGCCTCGAAGCTGCCCGGGCCTATATCGAAGAAACCGCCGAGCGCATTGACGCCGGAGAAGGCACCTTGAACACCGAAGGCGCCATTGCCAAGTACATGGCCACCGAGGCCGGCAATATGGCTGCCGAAGCCAGCATCCAGGCCCTGGGCGGTTACGGCTACACCCACGAGTACATGGTGGAGAAGATCAGCCGCGACGTTCGCATCACCATCATCTACGAGGGCACCTCGGAAATCATGGAGATGACCATCAGCCGTGACCGCTGGCAGCTCCATCTGAAAACCCGCGGGCAGTACTATCACGAGCAAGCGCAAAAAATGGAAGCCCTGCACGCCCAGCGCCCCAACGTCGGTGCCAACATCGCCGCGCTGGCTCTGCATGCACTTGCGGAGGTAATGGAAAAGGCCAGAGTGGCACGTCTCACCCGCTTCCAGCACATTCTCCTGCGTCTCGGCGAGTTGATCGCCTACGCCGAGTGCGCCGGATGCCTGGCCCGCCGTGCCGCCGCGACCGCGGATAACAAGCTTAACGAAAAAGCCAACCGGCGCTTTGATCCCGACGCTTTGGCAGCGCTGAGCCGAGTCTTCGCCCGCGACGCTGCCCTTAAGGTCGCACAGGAAGGCCTGCGTTTGTCGATCGGAGCCGCCAGCCTGAGTGCGGCGGAGATCCCCGCCTTCGAAACAAGTTTGGGTTTCCCTGCCATTCTTCAGGCGCAGACTGGCCTCATTGCAGATATGGATTACATCGCTGACGTCTTATACAACCGCGCGCAGAAGCGCGCGGCAGCCGCCTAGCATTCATAAATCTTCGGCAGGCATCCGCCTGACTCTCAGCCACCCGGGTGCCTCGGGTCAAAAAGCAGGAGCGTCATCATGGAAAGCACCGCGCATCGCGCCATAGCGATTGTGGGGGCAGGAGCCGTTCTGCCCGATGCCCGCGACGTTGCCGCCTTCTGGGAGAACGTAAAGAAGGGCCGCTACAGCATCTCCGACGTCGATCCCGAGCGCTGGGATCCGGCGCTCTATTACGATCCCGATCCCACCGCGCCGGACAAGACTTACTCCAAGATCGGCGGCTGGGTGCGCGAATTCACATGGGATCCCATGAAGTGGAAGCTGGCCATCCCGCCGCGCGTCGTCGATGCCATGGATGGAGCGCAGAAGTGGGCCATCGCCTGCGTCCGCGAGGTGCTCCTCGATTACGGCCATCCCCAGCGGCCTCTGGATTTCGATCGTACCGCCGTCATTCTCGGCAACGCCATGGCGGGTGAGAGACACTATCTCACTTCATTCCGCATTTATTTCCCGGAGTATGCCCGCGAACTGGCCGACAGCCCGAGCTTTGCGGCGCTTCCAGAATCCGTGCGTAGGGAAATCACTTGCGAACTGCACGACCGCATTGCGCAGCATCTGCCTCCCGTGACCGAAGACAGCATGCCGGGTGAACTGGCCAACTGCATCGCCGGACGCCTGGCCAATGTTTTCAATTTCCATGGTCCCAATTTTGTGTGTGACGCGGCGTGCGCCTCGGCCATGGCCGCTATCAGCGCTGCGATTGAGGGGCTGGTGCAGAACGAATTCGACGCCGCGATCACCGGCGGTATTGACCGCAACATGGGCGCTCCCACCTTCGTGAAATTCTGCAAGATCGGCGCGCTCTCGGCTACCGGCACGCGTCCCTATGCTCTGGGAGCCGACGGCTTCGTGATGGGCGAAGGCGCTGCCATTTTCCTGCTCAAGCGCCTGGCCGACGCCGAGCGCGACGGCGACAAAATCTACGCTGTCCTGCGTGGCATAGGCGGATCGAGTGATGGCAAAGGCAAGGGGATCACCGCTCCCAACCCACTCGGCCAAAAATTAGCCGTCGAACGTGGCTGGCAGAATGCCGGACTATCACCCGCCACGGCCACCTTGTTTGAGGGACACGGCACATCGACGCGCGTCGGCGACGTCGTCGAAGTGCAGGGTCTGGCTGACGTGATCAACAGTGCTCATCTGCCGCCCGCGTCCGTAGCCTTGGGCTCAGTCAAATCGAATATCGGCCATCTCAAAGGAGCCGCCGGTGCAGCTGGCTTGCTGAAAGCTGCGCTGGCGCTTCGCGACAAGGTGCTTCCACCCAGCATTCATTGCGAGCATCCCAATCCGGATATCGACTTCGCCCACTCCCCGCTCTACGTCAATACCGAACTGAAACCTTGGGACATCCCTCCAGACGGCGTTCGGCGCGCGGGTCTCAGCGCCTTCGGTTTTGGTGGCACCAATTTCCATGCCGTCCTCGAGGAGCACATCCCCCATCGCCTCACCGGCAATGGCAAGCGCTCGGTGGCAGTCGGCAACATTCCGTCTTCAACATTTTCTGAGGCTGGTATGACTGCGAAAAATATAGCTCCCAACCTTGCATCTTCTTATAAGGCCCCCTTCCGCGGCGCCCTCTTGATCGGCGCAGCCTCCTCCTCCGAACTCACAGAGCGTTTGACCGCAATAAAGAAGGAAGCGGACGCCGGCCGTGCCCCGGCCCCTGCGCCGCCCGCCGAATCCGACTTGCGTGCTCCCGAGCGCCTGGCCATCGACTATTCCAATGCCGCCGAATTGGCGGAGAAAGCAGGCAATGCTCTCAAGGCATTGGCTGCCAATCAACCGCCGATCTGGAAAGCTCTGCGTGCGCAAGGCATTTTCCGCGGCCAGGGGCTGGCGCCCAAAGTGGCATTCCTCTATCCCGGGCAGGGCTCGCAATACGTGAACATGCTCAAGCCACTGCTGAAGATCGAGCCCATCGTGGCGGAAACCATCGCGGAAGCCGATCGCGTAATGACGCCGCTGCTCGGCAACCCGCTCAGCGAGTTCGTCTTCGTTGACAGCGCCGATCCCAACGCGGTCGCGCAGGCGGAAGAAGCTCTCAAGCAGACGGCAATCACCCAACCTGCCGTCCTGGCGACCGATCTCGCGCTCACCCGTCTTCTTGCGGCTTACGGCATCACACCCGACTTCACCATGGGCCACAGCCTCGGAGAGTACGGAGCCCTTGTCGCTGTCGACGCTCTGCCCTTTGCCGACGCCCTCGAAGCTGTCAGTGCTCGCGGACGCGAGATGACGCACGTTGCCATGGCCGATAACGGCCGCATGGCCGCCGTTTTCGCTCCACTGGAGGAAATCGAGCGCATTCTGAAGACCATCGACGGCTACCTGGTCATCGCCAACATCAACAGCAACCACCAGGCTGTAATCGGCGGCACCAGCAGCGCGGTCGAGCGCGCTATGGAAGTGTTCCAGAAGGCTGGATACGAAGTAGCGGCACTACCCGTCAGCCATGCTTTCCACACCTCGATTGTCGCTCCCGCCAGCGAACCCTTGCGCCGCGTGCTGGAGCGCCTGCATCTGGAATCGCCGCACCTTCCCATTGTCGCGAACACGAACGGCGAGTTTTATCCCACCGGACCGAATGTCGTTCCGCAGATGCTGGACATTCTGGCGCAGCAGGTGGCGGCTCCCGTGCAATTCGTGAAAGGCCTGCGCACCCTCTACAACGCGGGCGCGCGCGTGTTTGTCGAAGTTGGACCCAAGAAGGCCTTGCAAGGATTTGCTGAAGATGTGCTCGGGGCTGATGTGGTTTCCATCTTCACCAATCATCCGAAAGTCGGCGACATCCCTGCATTTAACCAGGCTCTGTGCTGCCTCTATGCCTCGGGATTGGGCCGTGGAAGAGCCGAAGTTGTGGCAGCAACCGCGGCATCGATATCGGCTCCCGCCGCCGCTCCGGTGGATACATCCAAACCCGCGGTTTCCGCACCGCCGCAACCTCCAATCCCTGCGGTGGCACAGGAAGCCGGAACGAGCGTCTGCTCTTCGACGCCCGCCACTCTCTCCAGCGACCGCTACGTCGAATTAGGGCGCATCTTCGCTGATGCCCTCGAACGTGGCTGGCAGATCACCCACGGGCAGGAGCGTCCACACACTGACGCTCCCGTCGCCATCACCGGCGCGGCCTTAGGCCTGCCGGGCACGGATCACATCTTCGACGACCAGAACATCGGCCGCATATTGCGCGGCGATCAATTCATCGACTCCATCCCCACGCGCCTGCGGCGCGCCATGCTCGACAAGCACATCACGCGGCTGGTGAAGAGCGATAACGGCGGGCCCACGTTTGAGACCATCAACAACATCGCCGATGTGATCAAGCTGGCAGGACGCGGCGGCGTTTTTGATCTGGAGCATGAATTCGGCGTTTCCAACGAGCGTGTGCTGGCTCTTGACCGCGATACTCAACTAGCCATCGCGGTCGGCCTCGACGCGTTGCGCGATGCCGGCATTCCTCTTGTTCTGCGCTACAAAACCACCACCAAGGGCACCCAACTGCCCGACCGCTGGGTATTGCCCCAGGCTTTGCGCGACGATACGGGTGTAATTTTCGCTTCCGCTTTTCCCGGACTGAACTCCTTTGCCGACGAAATGTACCGCTACTACACCGACCGCGAGCACCGCGAGCAGCTCTCGCTTCTGCAGGACCTGCTCGCCCACGCAGTGGAAGTGAATGGACATTCCACAGTAGGCCTGGAAATCTCTCGCCGCATCGAAGAGTTGCGCACCGCCATCGAGAAAAATCCCTATGATTTCGACCGCCGCTATCTGTTCCGCGTGCTCCCCATGGGACATTCGCAGTTCGCCGAATTCGTCGGCGCTCGCGGCCCCAATACTCAAATCAACTCCGCCTGTGCCAGTACCACGCAAGCCCTATCGCTGGCGGAAGACTGGATCCGCGCCGGACGCTGCCGCCGCGTAGTCGTCGTTTCCGCCGACGACATCACCACCGATCAGTTGATCGACTGGATGGGCGCCGGCTTCCTGGCCACCGGCGCCGCTGCGACCGATGAAGTGGTCGAGGAAGCCGCTATCCCCTTCGACCGCCGCCGCCACGGCATGATTATCGGCATGGGTGCGGCAGGCCTCGTGATTGAGAGTGCGGATGCTGCGCGTGAGCGTGGCATCCAGCCCATCTGTGAAGTGCTGAGCGCTGTGACTGCCAACAGCGCTTTCCATGGCACTCGTCTCGATGTTGACCACATCAGCCAGGTGATGGAGCAGTTGGTTCGCCAGGCGGAAACCCACTACGGCGTCCGCCGTCACGAGATCGCGCCCAAGACAGTCTTCATTTCCCATGAAACCTATACTCCCGCCCGGGGCGGCAGCGCCGCGGCCGAGATTCACGCCCTGCGTCATGCTTTCGGCGATTCTGCCGACAAAATCGTGATCGCCAACACCAAGGGTTTCACCGGCCATGCCATGGGCGCCGGAGTGGAAGATGTCTTGGCCGTCAAAGCGCTGGAAACCGGAATCGTGCCGCCGGTCGCGAACTTCAAGGAAGTAGACCCTGAGCTGGGCTTACTGAACCTTTCTAAGGGCGGCATTTACCCGGTCGAATACGCCTTACGCCTGGGCGCCGGCTTCGGTTCGCAAATCAGCATGACTATCTTGCATTGGGTGGCAACCCAGGATGGTGTTCGCCGCAACCCCAATGCACTCGGCTATGCCTATCGCATTGTGGATAGGAATACCTGGAACAGCTGGCTCTCTGGCTTGACCGGATCTTCCAGCACCGATCTGGAAGTCGTCCAGCGCACGCTGCGAGTGCGCGATCGGGGCCCGATGGCACGTTCCGTCGAAGCCGCTCCCGTTCGCATAACGCTGGCTACCGGCCCTGAAGTACCAGCAGTTCAGGAAGCGCCGCTGGCGCCAGTCGCGAAAGCCACCGCACCCGCGCCAGTCGCGGAAGGCACCGCGCCGCCGCGTGCGGTTGCACCGCAAGCGCCGCCAGTTCCTCGCCCGCCTGCCCAGCCCAGCGTGCAGGTGCAGCCTGCCGCGCCGACACCTCCTCCTTCACCGGCGAAGCCCGCGGCGGCGGACACTACTGTGCAAGAGCGCGTCCTTGCCCTGGTGGCCGAGAAAACCGGTTATCCGGTTGACATGCTCGATCTGGACCTCGACCTCGAGGCCGATCTCGGCATCGACACGGTTAAGCAAGCCGAGGTCTTTGCCACCATCCGCGAAGCTTATGGCATCGCTCGCGACGATCAGATCAAGCTGCGCGACTTCCCCACTCTTGCCCACGTGATTCGTTTTGTGCATGAACGGCGTCCCGATCTTGTAAGTGCACAGTCGCCCTCGACCGCAACTGTCATAGCGCAACAGCCTGTAGAAGAGATCATCGCGCCGGCAGCTGCGCCTGTCCCCGCTCAAGCGGCTGCGCCTCCATCCGTAGCAATCTCTGCAAAAGACGCCAGCGGCGACTCCGTGAAGGAACGCATTCTGGCTTTAGTAGTCGAAAAGACCGGCTATCCCAAGGACATGCTCGATCTGGATCTCGATCTCGAGGCCGATCTCGGCATCGACACCGTTAAACAGGCTGAGATGTTCGCGGCGATCCGCGAAATCTACAACATCCCGCGCGATGAGAACCGCAAGCTGCGTGACTATCCCACCCTGTCGCACGTCATCCGCTTTGTTTTCGAGAAGCGTCCGGACCTCGCTACCGCAACGCCATCGCCGGCGGCCCCACAACCACTACAAGAGGCGCCCAAGCAAGTAGAAGAGAGAAAGAGCGCCGCACCAGCTCTGGCAGTTCCGGCGAAAGGCGCCGGCGACTCTGTAAAAGACCGCATTCTGGCCTTAGTAGTCGAAAAAACGGGCTATCCCAAAGACATGCTCGATCTGGATCTCGATCTCGAGGCCGATCTCGGCATCGATACCGTCAAGCAAGCCGAAATGTTTGCCGCCATTCGCGAAATCTACAGCATCCCGCGCGACGAGAACCGCAAGCTTCGCGACTATCCCACCCTCGCGCACGTCATCCGCTTCGTCTACGAGAAGCGGCCTGACCTGATCGAGGGTGCCCCGCCGTCCGCCAGCACAAGCCAGTCCACGACCGCTGCCGAAACGGCCACCGTACTCGCAGTCACACCACCGGTTGTCACACCCTCAGCGACCGCAACCGCGGTGAGCGCTCCAGCGATCACCGACGAAGCGATTAAAGAGAAAGTCCTGGAAATCGTGGCCGAAAAAACCGGCTATCCCAAAGACATGCTCGATCTCGATCTGGACCTCGAGGCCGATCTCGGCATCGACACCGTCAAGCAAGCAGAAATGTTTGCCGCCGTGCGCGCGGCCTACAACATTCCGCGGGATGAAAATCTCAAGTTGCGCGACTTTCCGACTCTGGCCAGCGTGATTAAGTTCGCGCATGACAGAGCTGGACTGGCAGAAGCGCCCAGTGCAGTGCCCGTGGCCGCATCGGAGAAGCCGGAAGCCAAAGCACAGAAGCCGGTGGCAGTATCTCCGACGGCCGCGAAAGCCCCGCGCCCGCCACTCGCCAGTCTTGACGCTGCGAATTCCATTCCGCGCCGAGTGCCAATTCCGATCCTGCGCCCCGCACTCACGCTCTGCAAGCCGACTGCTGTCGCGCTCGAAGCCGGCCGGCGCGTCCTCATCATGCCGGACAAAACTGGAGTAGCCGACGCCCTCACCCAACAGCTCAAGAAGCTCGGCGTGGAGGTCCTCCGCATCGACGCCGCTCCCGATGCCGACACCCTCGCGGCCCGCCTCAAGGAATGGACAGCCGCAGGCCCGGTGCACGGAGTGTACTGGCTGCCCGCGCTGGACAACGAAGGTCATCTCAGCGACATGGATCTTGCTACCTGGCATGCAGCCGTACATGTGCGTCTCAAATCGCTCTACACGACCATGCGCACTCTCTATGAGCAGATCGCCAAACCAGGTACCTTCCTTGTCTCCGCTACTCGCCTCGGAGGTCAGCATGGTTACGACGAAGCGGGCGCGATTGCGCCGCTGGGCGGAGCAGTCGTAGGCTTCACCAAAACTTATAAGCGCGAGAGGACCGACATCCTCGCCAAGGCCGTCGACTTCGAACCCGAACCCAAGGCCGCCGAAGTTGCCGATCTACTCATCCAGGAAACACTACGCGATCCTGGCGCAGTCGAGATCGGCTGCAAGAACGGATTGCGCTGGACCGTCGGCCTCCACGAACAACCGGCAGCTGACGGCCAGCCAGGCATGACGCTGGATGAAAACACAGTCTTTCTGATCACCGGCGCCGCAGGCAGTATTGTTTCCGCCATCACCGCTGACCTTGCGACAGCTTCGGGCGGCATCTTCTATCTGCTCGATCTGGTGCCCGAACCCGATCCCAACAACCCTGATCTCAAGCGCTTTGTGAACGACAAAGAGAATCTCAAGCGTGATCTTTTTGCTCGCATCCAGGCACGGGGCGAACGTGCCACGCCTGCGCTGGTTGAGAAAGAGCTCGCGGCCCTGGAACGTGCGCAGGCAGCCTGCAGCGCGATCGATGCGGTTCGAGCCGCCGGAGGCACGCCGCATTATTGCAGCGTCAACCTCACCGATGCCGACGCCGTCGCCAAGATCATCAACCAGATCCGCCAGCGGCACGGCCGCATCGATGTGCTGTTGCACGCCGCGGGCATGGAGCGCAGTCACCCCATGCCGGATAAGGACCCGCGCGAATTCGACTTGGTCTTCGACGTGAAGAGCGACGGCTTCTTCAACTTGCTGCACGCCATCGGCGACATGCCTCTCAAGGCAACAGTCGCGTTCAGCTCGATTGCCGGGCGCTTTGGCAACCCGGGACAAACTGATTACAGCTCCGCCAACGATCTGTTGTGCAAGATCACATCCAGCTTCCGCACTACCCGCCCGGAGACCCGTGGCATCGTCATCGACTGGACGGCATGGGGCGGGATCGGCATGGCGACGCGCGGTTCAATTCCCAAAGTCATGGCCATGGCCGGCATCGATATGCTGCCACCGGAAGCCGGTGTCCCGCTGATCCGCCGCGAGCTCACTGCCGGTGCAACCCGCGGCGAGATCCTGATCGGCCAGCGTCTTGGCATTCTCATGAATGAATGGGATGCCAGCGGTGGAATTGATACCACCACGCAGACATCAAGCGAGAAATCACTCCACATCTCCGGAGCAGGACCAGGGCCAGCAACAGGAACAGGAGTGATGCTTGGCAAGATCACTGCCGCCGGCCTGCACAGTGGCTTCGACATCGAGACGACTCTGAATCCAACCGTTCAGCCTTTCCTGCATGATCATCAGATTGATCGTACGCCAGTGCTTCCTGGCGTCATGGGCATCGAAGGCTTCGCCGAAGCTGCCCTTGCCCAGCTTCCCGGCTGGCAAATCGAAGCCTTGGAAGACGTGAACTTCCTTGCTCCCTTCAAGTTTTACCGCAACGAGCCACGCACGCTACGGTTCGAGACTCTAATTCACCCACAGAAAGACAGTCTGCTGGCGGATTGCCGTTTGATCGGCAGCCGGACACTCCCCAATCAAACCGAGCCGCAAGTCACCACACACTTCACCGCACGCGTGACGCTAACCAGGCGAGCGCCCGGCGCGATGAGTCTGCCTCCATTAGGTACTCCTGCTGGCGCCGTGGTCGAATCCGACGCAATCTATCGCGCTTATTTCCACGGACCGGCCTATCAGGTCGTGGAGCGGGCATGGTGGGACGGGAACCGCATCATTGGACGCATGGCGAAGAACCTGCCCACGAATCACGTCCCGCCCGAGTTGCCGGCGGTCGCTGCGCCACGGCTGATCGAACTCTGCTTCCAGACAGCCGGACTTTGGGAGATGGGCGTTCAAGGCAGGATGGGCCTGCCGCGGCACATCGATCAGGTCCGCATTCTGCGCTCGCCAGACCAGGCGCAAGGACCTCTGTTCGCAGTCGTCACCCTGATTTCTGGCGGCTTCGATGCGCAGGTGCTCGACACGGCTGGGAACTGTTACATCGACCTGCGCGGATATCGCACGGCGAGCGTTCCCAATGCAGTCGATCCCAAGGCATTGCAAGCACTCCAGCGTGCCATGAGCCTGGAAGCTGTTGCGGCATAACCGCAGGTGCCGATGGTGATGGCGCGTATGCTGAACGAAGTTAAATCGGCGCCGATCGCAGATCCCGGCGAACCCGCCGCTACGAACGTCTGTTGGTTCGAGCAAACGGAAGCAAGTGTTCCGGCTGAAGAAGACTGGCTCAGCCCCAGCGAAGCCGCCCACCTGCAGCGGCTGCGCATTCCCAAGAGACGCTGCGACTGGCGTTTGGGCCGTTGGACAGCGAAGCAAGCCGTTGCCGCCTATCTGAATCTCTCGCACGAAGCAGATTCCCTAAGAAAAGTAGAAATCCGCCCGGCGCCCTCCGGCGCGCCTGAAGTTTTCATCGCGAACCGGCCGGCGCCTGTTTCCATCTCACTCAGCCATCGAGCCGGGACGGCCGCGTGTTTGGTTGCCCGCCATGGCACCGATCTGGGTTGCGATCTGGAAGTTATCGAGCCTCATACTGATGCTTTCATCCGCGACTTCTTCACCACAGACGAGCAGTCCGTGATTGCCCGCGCTCCAGCCGCCAGCCAACCTCTTATAGTGGCTCTGCTCTGGAGCGCGAAAGAAAGCGCGCTAAAAGCCCTGCACGAAGGCCTTCGCCTGGATACGCGCGATGTGCGCGTCCTGACTAACGAGACTGACTTCAACCCTCTTCCTCCCGCGGACGCGCAGACTTGGCGTCCGTTGCAAGTCTCGGCTCCGAATGATCTCCTCTTTCATGGTTGGTGGCTGCACGGCGACAACCTCGTGCGGACGCTCGTTGCCTCCCCCAGACCTGCTCTCCCAAAGACCATGTAGGACAGGCGATCTCGCCTGTCCCGGTCTTAACCCAAAACCCGGATTGTAACCACGTGGGAACGGACGTCCCGTCCGTTCAGGTCGAGGCATAGGCTCCACAGCCTGGGGTGGCCACGTTCGCCCTCTTTCGAGAGACGTAGGAGTCGAGCCGCAGCCTCGACCATCCTCGCTGTGCGCACTTTCGCGCTGCACGGCTGACCCACGATAAAGGGTCAATTTCGGCCATTTCCAGGGCGAAAACAGGAATGCGCCCCGGATGGCTCTTCGCTAAAATGTCGTGCCCTCGAAAGGAGCATCATGGCGAAGAAGAAAATCGACCCCCTCAACAAGAAGAATTACGGCGCGGTTTCGGCAATGCTTACAGTCTCCGATGTGGCGGCGGCTGCGAGCTTTTATCAGAAGGCGTTTGGTTTTACCAGGCGCGGCATCATGAACGGCCCCGACGGCAAGCCGATTCATGCCGAGCTTACATTGCGCGGCGCGACATTAATGCTGGGACCGGAAATGCCCTCCATGGGAAGAAAGTCAGCGAAGAACATGGGCGGTTCGCCGGCGAGCCTCTTCATCTACATGGAGGATGTGGACAAGGCCTTTGCTAAGGCGACTAAGCTTGGGGCTGCCGCCAAAGGTCCCGTGATGGACATGTTCTGGGGCGACCGCTGCGGCACAGTCATCGACCCGGATGGTTATACCTGGATGATCGGCACCCACAAAGCTGAGCCCTCTATGAAGGAAATGAAAGAAAAGATGATGCAGCAGATGCAACAACAGCCGACTGGAACTCAAAACGCCGCTTGAGCGAGTCAAGACTCGGCTTTGGTGGTCTCAGCCCCTCCCTTATCCGGCAGAGATCGCCAACGCCGAGCCTTGAACACACGCAGCCCCTGAAGCTCGCGTGGGAACGGACGTCCCGTCCGTTCAGGTCGAGGCGAAAGCCTCGACAGTAACAACAGAAAAGTCGACTGCCATCCTCAATGCCGCCATCGACAACCGACGATCCCCTGTGCGCATCTCTGCCATCTGTGCTTAACTGATGTCCCATGCCCCTCGAAGAATACAAGCGTAAACGGCGTTTTGAAGACACGCCTGAACCTCCGCCCAAACTCGAGCCCAGCGATCAGCATCGCTTCGTGGTGCAAAAGCACCGCGCCACCCGCCTGCACTACGACTTCCGCCTGGAGATGGATGGCGTGCTGAAGTCCTGGGCCGTGCCCAAGGGCCCGTCGCTCGATCCTGCTGACAAGCGGCTGGCAACCCAGGTCGAAGATCACCCGGTCTCCTACTTCGATTTCGAAGGCATCATTCCACCGGGAAATTATGGGGCCGGCACTGTCATGGTTTGGGATGTGGGCACCTTTGAACCGCTCGGTGACGCCGACGCTATGATGAAGAAAGGCGATTTCAAGTTTCGCCTGCATGGACAGAAGCTGAACGGCGACTTCGTGCTGGTGCACATCAAGTCGCGGCGTCCCGGTTCCAAGGGCACCGAGTGGCTCCTCATTAAGCATCGCGATCAGTACGTGCAGAGTCCCTACGACGCCAATGATTATGATTATTCCGCTCTGACCAAGCGCTCTCTGGCCGAAATCGCCGGCGACGAGGGAGCTCGGGAATGGCAGAGCAGCCGTCCCGCTGCCTCGCGCGGCAAGCCCAAAGCTCCCTGGCTGGCGGAAGCCTTGGCAAAACGTCGCCAGCAGGCGGCGGAGGAAAGCGCAACCAAAAACGTCGCGCCACCTAAGAAAGCGCCATCCAAAGCGGCATCGGCTACGACAACGCGAACGTCAGCTTCCAGGCAGACGCGTTCCAAAAAATCCAGCGCTAAATCGAACACGCGCTCCAGCGACTCAAATTCGGAGGGCCACACAGAGCGCGCCGAAACTCCTGAGGCTGCCCCGAATCCCGCTCCAGCGCCTGTCGAGTCCCGCTCTCGTGCTGTCGATCCGCGTGGAGCGGGATTGGGCGGGGTAGTTACTGCAAGCGAACCCTCCTCTCCACTCGCTTACATCAAGGGCGTCCAGCCAGGTCCTATGCCCAAGGCCATCACTCCCATGCTCGCCACCCTCACCGACCGTCCTTTCGACGACGAGAACTGGCTTTTCGAAGTCAAATGGGACGGCTATCGCGCGCTTGCCTACGTCGACGGTGGCAAGCTGCGGCTGGTCTCGCGCAATCAGAACGATCTGACCGCCGGCTATCCCGAGCTGCGCGATCTGCCGGCACACGTCAAGGCGCGAACCGCGATTATCGACGGCGAGATCGTCGCCCTCGACGAGCAGGGCCGCTCCTCTTTCAGCCTGATGCAGCAGCGAACCGGGCTGCGTCACGGTGGGCACCGCACGGCTCCCGACTCGCGAATTCCCGTGCTCTATTACGCCTTCGACCTTTTATATCTCGACGGCTACAACCTTATGCGCGTGGATCTCGACCAGCGCAAGCAGCTACTCAAAGAATTCGTCACTCCCGGGGCCAGTATTCGCATTTCCGAGTACTTTGTGGGCGCAGGTACCACGCTCTACGAAGCATGCAAGGAGCACGGACTCGAAGGCATCATCGCCAAGCGGCGTCAATCCTGTTACCTCGAGAAGCGCACTCGCGAATGGCTGAAGCTCAAGATCACACAGCGCCAGGAGTGCGTTGTCGGCGGCTACACCGATCCTGCCGGCGGCCGCGAGTATTTCGGCTCCGTCATTCTGGGCCTCTATGACGATCAGGGACGGCTGATTCACGTCGGCCATGCCGGATCAGGATTCAACTCCGCCACTCTTGCTGACACATGGCAGCGCCTCAAGCCTCTCGCGACCACCACAAATCCTTTCCACGGCAAGGTAGAGAACCTGGGACGCAAGCCGCACTGGGTTCGCCCCGAGTTGGTGGCGGAAATCAAATTTACCGAATGGACGCATGAGGGCCAGAGCGGCTCGGTCAAAATGCGAGCGCCGGTATTCGAGGGTCTGCGACTGGATAAGAATCCCCGCGAGTGCGTACTGGAGTCCGCCGTCCCTGCACCTCAGGTGTAATGGTTTGAACCCGACCTTGCGGACAGGGTCGGAAAGGCTCCATTTGTCCGACACTGACCGTCGAAGCCACCGCCGGGGCGTCCCAGCCACGTGTAGCCGAGATTAGCATCGACATGGAAGCGCTTGAGAAGGTCCTTGCTGGCGAGCAGCGTAACCACGTGGTCCACCTCGCCCGAGCCTTCGACCAGCCCCGCGGTGGGGAGCTTGGCGGAGTACTCCACGGTGAGTGTCGGCTGTCGCTTCGCCTGGTGCAGGAAGCGCCAGCGAACTCCAGGGCTGTTATCGCCCACACCGACGTAATGCACGGAAGCGTCGTGCTGCCAGGGATTCCCAGCCCAGTCCAATTCCATATCACGTAGTAACCCGAACTTCAGCAGACCCTGGAGCGACTGCTGCCGGGCGGCGGAGTTAATGCCGAATTCGATCTCGAGCACTCCAAACTGCGTGGTCTCGGCCGTGTTGGTGACGGTGGGACGGTTGGGCGTCGCTGTTAGGTCAACCGCGGGCTGCTGGCCACGGCAGTCAACTGCAGTCAGACACAAGAGCAGTAGGGCCGTCGTGAGCTTCATGGCCGGGTGTCTCCCGAACGGATTGTTGTCAGGGACAGCAGTTCGTTGCTCAATCGAAGCAATAGGCGAACCGTAACACTGAAGCTCAAAGGAGCCGGCGTCTCCCGCCTTCCTCAATCAGAACTGGCGAAACCAGATGAGATCAGAAGGCCGGTCTCCGAACGGGATGCTGTACGCTCCCAAGTTATCGACCTGCAGCACGCTGTGCAAGGTCAAGTCTTGGCTACCACGCCTCAGGCGGCTTGAGTATCACTTGGGCGGCCTTCTCACCATCTCGCTTCACCCGATCTCCCGCTATCCTTCCCCGGTTTGCACTACTATTTTTCACTTTCCGATTACTTGACACCCGTATGCCTCCGCGCTACTGTCAGCTCAATTAGTGCCGTAATTCCGTACTTCATTGGGGCGGCCAACTTACCAGCTTGAGGATGAGCAGGGTTCCCGTCCTTGATGTTCGGTTGTGGGGTAGGGTCCTATGCGTTACTCTCCGCCTCCGTCCCGGTTCGTGCTCTTCCTGGTAGCAATTTTCTTTGCCTGCCCCGTCGGCTTTGCCCAGACGCCGAACATCGACAAGGTTATCCGCCAGGCCAATGACGGCAACCAGGCCGCCAGGTTCAACCTCGGCCTCTACTATCAGACCGGCAAGGGAGTGCAGCAGAGCTTCACCGAAGCCGCCCATTGGTATCAGAAGGCAGCCGACGCGGGCTTTTCGGCGGCGCAGACAAACCTGGGCAATCTCTATCTCTCAGGCAAGGGCGTACCTCACGATGAAGCGCTGGCCGCCAGGTGGTACCTGCGCGCCGCGGTTGACGGATTCGCTCCCGCGCAAACCAACCTGGGCATGATGTGGGCCGAAGGCCGCGGCGAGCTGAAGAAGGATCTCACCGAAGCCGTCCAGTGGTACCGCCGCGCTGCCGACCAGCATTACGCTCCCGCGCAATCCGCGCTTGCCTTCATGCTGCTTCACGGTCTGGGAGTGCAGAAGGACGAAACGGCCGCCGCTCACCTCTATCAGGCAGCCGCCAAGCAGGGACTGGTTGCCGCCGAGGAAACGCTGGGCTGGATGTATGCCCACGGCGTCGGGCTGCACCAGGACTACGCTGAATCCGTGAAGTGGACCAAAAAAGCGGTGGAGCAGAAGTCGGCCTCAGCCATGAACAATCTTGCCGTCGCCTACGAGAAGGGGCGTGGAGTTCCCCTCGATCTCAGCCAGGCTTTCGAATGGTACCGGCGCGCCGTCGAGGCTGGCTCGCTGGAAGCGCAGCATAACTTGGCCGTCATGTACAACGAAGGACGTCTCCCCAAGGATAACCCCGAAGCCGCCCGCTGGATGGTTAAACTCCAGGGACAAGGGCGCGGCGGCTCCGCCGACTCTTCCGCCCCAGAGCAACTCCTGCCGCCCCCGGCAGGCGATCATCCTTAGTTGTTCTAGCTGAAACTCGATCTGACAAAGACCCATGTTAGGCGGCAGTTACTTGTGCTCCGCCTCCGCTTCGCTTTGCAGGGCTCCGCTCCGGCCCATGGTTCGCAACACCTTAAAAGGGAAACGGGCCCTGCATGCTTCATCCATTGGTGGTAACCCAAACTGTGACGCCATCACCTGGTCGGCGGCCATGCATCCCGAGAGCAATTGCTCGCGAATAGTCCGAGGAGAAAGCGAGAGAAGATTGGCAATGTCGGCTGTTTCCTTTTCCGGCTTAATCAGAGCGATCATGTAAGGCCGTGATGCCACGTAGTCTTGCCCGGGATCGTGGTTATACGATTCGACCGGGAACGTTGACGTAGGCGAAAGATCGAGGTGGCGGCGTGAATCCGAGTCCCTCCCACTCGCCATATTCTCGTACAGCTCTAGCCGCCACTGCAGCATGTCGTTCGCAATCCACATGGAGTCGAGGTCCGAACGGTAGGGTGTGTCAACCATTAAGGCAATAGTCCTACGCATAACCTTCGGGCCTTTCGTAATCAGCATCGTGCCTGGCCGGCAGCAGCTGCTGTCAGCAACTGGGACGAAGTCCGCTCCACGAGTATAAGGACTGGTGACAATCACGAAAAGTTGCTGTAGCGACTCGTGCGCTGGTGTTGCAGTCGCATCGTCGCGACACTCTGGCAATGAGAGGTCGCATTGGATGAAGTAACTCGAAACAGGGGTGACGTGACGGAGGCTGCCATCACTGAATTGACTAGCGTGGCGGCTGTTGGGTTCCTCGTTATCGTCAGCAATTCTTGGCATCCGTCCGATTACGGGCATGATCGAACTTGCGTACAAATAGTCCATAAAACGACCG
>DASPRM010000052.1 GCA_035624455.1 Terriglobales bacterium | reverse complement strand
TTCGCTCCATGGCGGCTGGCCGAAAACCGACGGGTTCCTCAAGCCGATCGCGGAAAGCTGGCAGGTGCTGGCCAAGGCACTGAACAATGTTGCGGAAATGGCGATTCTGGCGATCTTTCCCTGGTGCTTTACGCCCGAGCTATATGTAACTAAGCCAGATTACATAAAATCGCTGGCAGATTTCGTTCGCAGCCGACCCGCGCAGTCGGTAGCGAGCTTTATGCAGCAAACGAACGCAGTCATCGCCCATGACGTGGAAGCGCAGCTGGGCAGGATTACGGCGCCAACACAGATAACATTCGGAAGTAATGACGTACTGACGGTTCGCTTCGCAAATCCCCTAAAGCAAAGTATTCGCAATTCCGAGCTGTTGTTTTTCGAAGCATGTGCGCACGCACCACTGTATGAGAAGGTGGAAGAGTTCAACGACAGGACGTTGCAGTTTTTGAAGCGCCACGCAGGTTGAAGGCGGCGCCCCGTTCTAACCATCGACAAGTCTGCCCTAACCTTCACCCCGCTCAGGATGCGGCACGCGCCCAGTGGCATCTAAGGGGGCGGCGCGGGAGGTAACGAATGGTCTGGCAATTTCTGACCTTTGTGGTCTTTTTCTCAGCATGCATACCGGGTCCGCTCTGCGCTGCCGACCGTGCAACCGATGACTCGGCCATCCGCGACCTGGTCGGGGCGGGTCAGCAGCAGGCATGGAACCAGCACGATGCTCATGCTTACGCTGCACTGTTCGCCGAAGATGCCGACGTCGTCAATGTCGTGGCGTGGTGGTGGAAGGGTCGCGCCGAGATCGAAAGTAACCTCACGCGCATGTTCGCCAACATCTTCCATGAAAGCACGCTCACGTTCACGCAAGTGGACGTGCGCTTCCTGACGCCGGATATCGCCATTGCGCATGCCTGGTGGATGATGAAAGGCGCGCATATGCCATCAGGACTGCCCGAACCGCGTGAAGGCTTGCAGACTCTGACAGTGCAGAAGCGCAATGGCAAGTGGCTGATTGCCGCCTTCCACAACACGAACTACGTGCCGCCGCCGACAACGACTGCCGACAAGAAGTAGAGTCTGCAGTCCGTTAAGGTCCTATCGCGGTGGGCCGCCGGCGGGTTCCCCACCTGCCAGATTCAGATCCAGCGAGCGCTTTATCAAATTGCGCTCGTCGTCGGAAAACGTGTTCCTGAACTTGTTCGACTCCAGGATCTGCTGACGCTGGTTGGGTGGCATTCCCTGCAAGTCGCGGTATGCACGCCGCACCATATT
Source organism: Terriglobales bacterium (assembly GCA_035624455.1). Lineage (NCBI taxonomy): Bacteria > Pseudomonadati > Acidobacteriota > Terriglobia > Terriglobales > Terriglobales bacterium. The sequence goes on along the minus strand of DASPRM010000052.1, from coordinate 53,367 downwards.
GCGACGATCGTCAGGCAAGCTGCGAAATTGGCTGAAGACGCCACGAGCCTCCTGCTGTTGCTCTGGCGTGAGGCGCTCAAACCTCTGCATCCGCTCGATCATGCGGTCTTTCTGCTGGGGCGGAAGGCTGTTGAACTTCTCCAGGCGCTGCATCAGTTGCTGCTGTCGCTGTGGAGGGAGCGCTCTGAAGTTGGGATCGTTCTGCAGGTTTTTCTGCTGCTGTGCCAGGGGAAGATCTTTGTTCTTCTTCAACCATTCTCCCGCATGGCCGCGAGGGGGGCGGGGCGGACCCTCGGGACGGCGCTGAGCACTCGCTGGCAGCACCAACACGCCTCCCAGAAGGAATGCGAACAGAATGGATCTAAGCCCTGACACCCTTGTTTCTCGTTCTTACTGTGCTACCTGCTGTGCATCATCGTCATCGAGCAATTCGAAATTTGCCAGCAGGTCGTGATTGTCGTCCAAGACTTTCAAATCCGAGACTGCGGAGCTGGTAAGGCCGTTGGGAACACTCGCCACCGGCCTGTTTTTGCCGCCACCGGTAAACAATGAAATGCCAAGCAGCAAAAGCGCCGCCGACGTGAGCGCCAACGCCGGCTTGCGGAACCATGACAGCCAGCCGGCTCGAGTTTCCCGCCCGGCCTCCTCACGCACCCGGGCGCGCAGTCGCGTCATGAAATAGGGTGACGTGTCTTCGGGCGCTTTCCACTCGTCGAGCAGGTTCATGGTCTGCCGCAGCGATTGCAACTCCCCAGCGCAGTCGGGGCAGGAGCGAACGTGCTCTTCGGCGGCGGTGCCCGTTACCCCCGCTTCGCCGACGGCCAGATCGAGCAAATGTTCACGAAATTCAACGCACAGCATGATATTTCCTTCTATATAAACTCTTTGAGCCGGTCACGCAGAGTCTCATACGCACGAAACAACAAGGACTTCGTTGCCGACTCGCTGATTTTCAACACTTCTGCTATTTGCCGGTACTCCATTCCCTGGTACTTATGCATGATGACCGCCAGCCGTTGCCTTTCTGGCAATGCCTGGACATGTTCGCGGATCGCCTGCAGACGCTCGCGCCGCAGGATATCCTGCTCCACGTTGAGCCTGTGGTCGGGTAAATCCAGTGTCGTACCCATTTCCTCATCCGGCTCATCGAGGCTAATGCTCATTTCCGGGCGTTCGTGTTTCGTGTCCCGGATATAGTTTACCGACAGGTTCGACGCAATGCGGTACAGCCAGGTGCTGAATTTGGCTTCTGCATTGTATGTCTGACGAGCGCGATAAACGCGCAGGAAAACTTCCTGCGCCAGTTCCTCCGCCACGCTGGCGTTTCGCGCCACCCGGTACATGAATCCCATCATCGGGCGGCGGTACTTTTCGACCAGGTAATTGAAGGCCGAATCGTCGCCGTCGCGCACCCGCAGCATCAGGTCGGCGTCGGTCAAACCTTCCGTCCCGGCCGCTGGACGCGCAGCTCCTCGCTCCCGCCGGGCATCGACGGCTGTTCGCCCCGAGCCAGCCAGCAGCCCTCCCTCCATGGCTACGCTGCTCACATCTGTGGAAACACATTCAGGGTCTGAAAGTTGCGGGTCTTCGTCGGCTTGCGAACCAGGCTCTTTGCCCGAGTCAGGCGACGTAAGCTTCTGATTTTTCGAGGGATCAGCCATTCCGGCGGCAGAACTGTTCCCGGGTTGGGAAACGGGTCCCCTTCTCCTCCAGGTGGCCCATTATCTCAGCCGATCCCAGGTCTGGCAAAGTCCGGGGAACTGGAGAAGGATGGCAAGCCTAAGTCCAAATGGGGCCAGGTTGATTGCAATGGGAGCGGGGAGGCTAAACATAATAAATCGTATCTCCTATCAGGAGGCGCTTGGGATCAGCCTTACCGCTCCCTCCAAGCGTCCCATCCTTCCGTTTGTACTGATGGAACAGGGCGATTCTTGCGCCATTAGCATCAAAATATGCAATAGTTTGGGATCGAGTACAAAACGGCTGTCCTGAAGATGGCGGTGCCGGGTGATCATCTCGTTCGATCTCCCAGCGCACGCTGTTGGCAAGGCAGTTTGATTCCTCGAGCTTTCTGCGCAGTTCTTGTGGCTTTACCCGAATTCGTTTATAGGGTGGTGGCATGCACTTAGATCTTGATATTCGCAGTAACTTGGCAGCGTGGGAACTTGGACTGATAGAACTTGAGGCGTTTGAAGACTGGTTCATTGGTGCAACTTGGGATATCTCGAAGAGCGGCAACGAAGCCGCAATCATGCTGACGAAGGAAATTGATCTTAGACTTGCCGAGCATACCAACGGACATTGGACGGAGCAGGAGTTGAAACTGAAACTTGCACCGTTTGCCAACGTGTATTTCACTCAGCAAATGACAATCTCCGGCTCCAGCATCGTCGCTACTGTGGAGGGAAAGGAAGTGTCATACTTGGGTGATAGAGCACCCGCATGGGTATCCGTGTCGCTACATCCTCTTCCAGGAGAACGTCAAACCAGTAAAGACCTTCTTCCTCAAACGTGAAATTCACCCCGGCGACGAAGCCCGCGCCTCGATCCTCCGATTCAAACAAGATCGGAAACTCCAATGCTGTCAACTGCTTCCCTGAGGGGGAGATTGGGCGTAATTTAATTGTGGCTTTCCCTTTCATGAAGGGGCCAGCCTTAAAGACCACGATGACCATGAATTGATACTGAAACGCGTGCAATTCCGGTTCGCGGCCGAAGTGCGTAATCCTGTCGATCATGCGGATGATGCTGACCACGCCATCCGCTTCCTGTAAGACTTTTTCGCAGAACGTCGCAATCTGCAGATAGGGGCGAAATTGTGAATCTGTTTCGGGCATTTCCGAATACCTTTCACCGATTGGGTTTGTGAGAATTCGCTATGATACGACTGACGAGATTGGTCCGTAAGTTCAATTGCCAAAAGGCATCAGTACCCAGAGAAGCCTTTTTCATGTTGATTCCTATTTTGCAATCCCGCACGTCCCGTTGGGTTGACGCTACAGGAGCAGCCGTTTATATTCACCGCAAGGATCACGCTAAAGTCAGATCCGCTCTTACCCCAAAGGGGCGCTTAACTCAGCGGTAGAGTGCCATCTTCACACGGTGGAAGTCATAGGTTCGAATCCTATAGCGCCCACCAGGTGCTCCTCCAGTTCTCCTCCGGAATCGAACCGTCCGGAAGCTGAATCGAAAGGACCTGGCCGACATCTAAACTTTTGGGGCTTGCGTATCCACAAGCACGGCGGTTAACATCGTAGATGTCTTCCGTTCGCAGTTACGCTCCCGTGCTGGCGAATCCTCGGCACTGTTCCTTAGCGCAAGACGGACGAAGGTAAGATCGAAGGCTGTAACCCACGCCTCCTGTGTGGGGACAGCGTAGCTTCCGGAACCACATCTTGAAGGGGAGCGGGACCCGACGAACCCGACAATTGAATTTTTCCGCATAAGCGGGCACACAAAAAACGAATTATGAATACTGGACCGAATCACCCCTCCGCAGGCGGGGGCGGTAAAGGGCGGCGGCGCCGCGGACGCCGGGGTGCGTCTGGCCGGCCGGGCGGACAGCCCGGAGGCGCCGGTCGCGGCCCCAACCACAACTCCGTCTTCACTCGCCCCATGGATCACAACTATCGAACTGGCAATAGTCACCAGGGCGGACGCGGACGCGCGCATCCAGGGATGGGCAGCGTGTACGTTCATCCCGAACCAGAGCCGCTCGTCCACAAGGACGAAAACGCGGCTCCCCGGATCTTCGCGTTTGTCGATGATCTTTTCTTCCTGGCCAAGATTCAGGAGATCTCACGCAAGATCAACGTGAAGGTGGAATTCGTGAAAACCGACCAGGACATCCTGGAGCGATTGAAGAACAACGGTAATGAACGCCCCTCACTGATCATCTTCGATCTGAATAACAACAGCGCCAAGCCGCTGTTAACCATTCCCAAGCTGAAGAAGGAACTCAAGAAGGGCACCGCAATTATCGGCTTCCTTTCTCACGTGCAGGGTGATCTGAAGGTCAAGGCACAAGAAGCCGGATGCGATATGGTCTTGCCGCGCTCCGCCTTTTCCCAGAACTTGCCTTCGCTGTTGCGCCGGCATGGATCCACCGACGAGGCGGGGTAGCCCCCAGCATGCCCGATTGTCTGTTCTGCAAGATCATTGCGGGCGAAGCGCCCTCGCGCAAAGTTTACGAGGACGACAGAGTCTACGTCTTTGAAGACCTCCGGCCGCAGGCTCCCACCCACGTACTTATCGTTCCGAGAAAACATATTGTCGGGCTGAAGGAAGCTGAAGCAGGCGACGCAGAAATCATCGGCTACACGCAGTTGGTAGCGGCCAAGATCGCGCGCGAGCGCGGAATCGAGCGCGGCTACCGGACGGTCTTAAACGTGGGACCCGACTCAGGCCAGTCGGTATTTCATCTTCATTTACACCTGCTTGGCGGGCGCAAACTCACCTGGCCGCCGGGATAACCTCAATCCAGCCGTACCAGGAAGATGTTTCCCTCTGGGGTCGTATTTTCTCGTGCCAGCTCTTCGGCACGATGTTTGTCGTCCTCGGGAACGCGGATGCGAATCCAATAGTCCCCTACCGGGCTGGCAAACTCCAGCACCTTGGCTGAGCGGTACCGCCGCATCAACTTTTCTTTGAGTTCCGTGGCAGTCTCGACGTCCTGAATCGCCCCAATCTGCACACACCAACGCCCTCCCTGGCTAATTGCTGCTGGCGACTCAAGCACGTCCAGGCGAACCTTGGCCGTCCCTGGTCTCCAGACGTCAACCGCCTTGGCGGCGGCAACTGACAAATCGATGATGCGGTCGGGTACAAAGGGCCCGCGATCAGTGATTCGCACCACCGTGGAATGATTGGTCTGGAGATTGGTTACCCGCACCACGGAATTCAGGGGCAGTGTGCGATGCGCAGCGGTGAGCTGATTCATGTCGAAGATTTCGCCATTGGCGCCGCGCCGGTTGTGGTATGGCGGCCCATACCAGCTGGCGTAACCTACTTCGCTGAAAACCGGTTCGCTACTGTGTCGTTCCGTATTGGTCGGCGGCGGGCCGGGAACAGAACTAACGACAGGCGGAGCAGGGGTGCTTGCGGGTGGAGGCGGTGGAGAGCTCGCCTGCACGTGCCTGTGGCTGCACGCGGCGACGAATGGAAGACAGGCGAAACAGACCAATGCGGCGAAGAAACGGCAGCTCAACCTTGTTTGCGCTTCTGATCGTCGAGGTAGTCCGCGAATTCGGCCAGTTTCTGAGCGGCGATGCGCAGGGCGCGTGTCGAATGCTCGCGCGCAGCAGGAACCACTTCCGTGTTCAGATAAGCCACCAGCCGCTCGGTTTCCTTCTCCATGTCTCCGACGGTTTCGCCGATTTTCCGGCCCACACGCTCGCCCCATTCTTCCAGGGGTTTGCCACTTCCCGGATTGTCTTTCGAGCTCATTGTGTTCGCGTTTCACTCAGCCCATTTGCGGGCGCCAGGCGTGCGATTATGGCTCGGAAAGATGGGCAGGGTCAATGGCGTCAGCCCTGGTGCCACTCCATCGACAACAAATCAGTGCGGCAAGGGGAATTCGCGGATGACGAACTCCACGGCTTCTTGTTTGCCGCTGAGCTTGCCTTCAAGTTGCAAATCTTCGACAGCTGACAGCATTTCGCGAAATTGCGGTCCCGGGCGATAACCGGCCGCAATCAGGTCCGCTCCCGTAATCAGCGGCTGGGGGCGCATTTCACCAGGTGGCGTCTCCTCGATCTTCTTGCAGACAAAGTCATACAGCGTCAGATCGCCGTGGCTTCCCAGGCAATCAATCCGATGCAGTTCCAGGTGCTCCTCAAAACGGGGCAACCGCAAGAAGCGCTTCAGGGTTGATTCCTTCATACGCAGTACGTCCGCAAAGCGCAGATGATTGGCTACCAGCGCGGCGATCTGCACGGTATCCTCGTTCGACATACGCAAGCGATGCGAGATTTCCTCAGCCATGCGCGTTCCCACCTCCACGTGTCCGTCGAAGCGAATGCGATCGGGCGCAACGCGAAAGGTGGGCGGCTTGCCGACATCGTGCAGCAAAGCTCCCCAGGCAAGCGTGCGTGAAGCATTGGGTTTCAACATCTCGAGCAGAAGAAGTGTGTGCACCCAGACATCGCCTTCCGGGTGATATTGCGGGGGCTGCTCGACTCCCTTCATCTTTTCGATTTCGGGCAGCACCTCATGCAGCAGACCCGACTCATCCAGCAACTCAAAAGCGCGGCGCGCATGACCTTCAGTCAGCATCTTGGTCAATTCTTCACGGACGCGCTCGCGGCTGACCTGCTGTATTTCAGCCGCCAGTCGCTGAATCGCAGCAAACGTGGCGGGATCAATCTGGTAGCCGAAGCGAGCAGCAAAGCGAACTGCGCGCAGCATCCGCAGCTTGTCCTCGGCAAACCTGCGCTCCGGATCGCCAATCGTGCGCACGATGTGAGCCTGAAGATCCGCCTGGCCGCCAACGAAGTCGAGAATCTGATCCTGATTGAGCGGATCGAGCATGAGCCCGTTGATGGTAAAGTCGCGGCGCTGCGCATCTTCGCGCGGGTGAACGCTGAAGCGGACTTCGTCAGGGTGCCGGCCATCGCTGTAAAGACCGTCATTCCGGAAGGTTGCCACCTCGATTGCCTTGGCGCGTTCCGGTGGGGCGCCAGGCGAAGACGACCCATTCTCTGCTACTGGAACTAGCACCACCCCAAATTGCGCCCCGACTGCGTAAGTTTTGGGGAAGATGCGCATCACCTCCTGCGGGACAGCATCTGTAGCTACGTCGTAATCGGCGGGCTCCCGGCCGAGCAGCAGATCGCGCACACAGCCGCCTACGAAATACGCCTGATGTCCGTGGTGGCGAAGTGTACGTACCACCTCGATGGCCGCTTCCTTCAGCAATGCTCGATGACCTCCATGTTTATGTTCCCATAGCTTCGTAGGAATGGCGATGGCAGGCGAGCGTTGCTCGAACGGCCCATCGGGTACAATTTCGGTCCCTGAAGTCGATGACCCGAAAACAGTAGCTGGACTTTGCTTTTCGAACCGTTGGTACCGAACTGGTTTCAGTCAGTCCGGCATAGGAGGCACATGAAGCTTCGCAGGGAAGTAGCGGAATTCGTGAATCCGTATCGCATCACGGATGGAAAACGGTTTTCGTTAAAAGACTACGATCCTGCCGATACTCACGATCTCAAGTCCTCCGACAAGCAGAAAGCGCGAGACCTGCTTGTCCATGGCGTCTCCATGCTTGCCGATCTGCAAGACAAGTTGTACGCGCAGGATCGCTGGGCGCTGTTGCTGATCTTTCAGGCGATGGATGCGGCGGGCAAAGACAGCACCATCAAGCACGTGATGTCTGGAGTAAATCCCCAGGGATGCCAGGTCTATTCCTTTAAGGCTCCGTCACCGGAGGAATTGGATCACGATTACCTCTGGCGCACGACGAAATGCGTTCCCGAGCGCGGTCGCATCGGCATCTTCAATCGCTCTTACTATGAAGAGGTTCTGGTTGTGCGCGTCCATCCCGCCATCCTCCATGCTCAGAAACTGCCATCCTCGTTAGTGACGAAGGAGATTTGGCGGCAGCGCTTCGAGGACATCAATGCATTTGAGCGGTACATGACCAGGAATGGAATCGTCATACGAAAATTCTTCCTGCACCTGTCCAAGAAGGAACAGAGGAAGAGATTCCTGAACCGTCTCGATGAGCCGGAGAAGAACTGGAAGTTTTCGCTCTCCGACGTTAAGGAGCGGGAGTTCTGGGATCAATATCAGGATGCTTACGAGGAGATGATCCGCGCCACCTCCACTGAGCACGCTCCGTGGTTCGTGGTTCCAGCGGACAACAAGTGGTACACACGCTTGGTGGTGGCGGAGGCAACGGTGGAGGCGCTACATTCGATGGACCTCGACTACCCTAAAGTTGATGCAGCGAGACGCAAAGAAATTGACGCCGCAAAGAAAGAGTTAGGGGAAAACCGAAAAGGCCGGAAATAAAGCGGCACGGACCCACCTAAGCTGCTGGTACATCTACTTTTCGCTAGGATAGAAGCATGGGTTCAGGCTTGATCTTGGGGATCGAAAGCTCCTGCGATGAGACTGCAGCAGCGGTGGTCCGCTCCGGCGAACAGGTGCTTTCGAATGTCGTGCTCTCGCAGACGGCAATCCATCAGCCTTACGGGGGAGTTGTGCCCGAGCTGGCGTCGCGCGAGCACCTGCGCGCCATCGTTCCGATTGTTCGCAAGGCTCTCGAAGATGCCGGGCAGACTTACGAATCCGTGGATGCGCTGGCAGTTACCCAGGGGCCGGGACTGGCAGGCGCTCTGCTGGTGGGCATTTCCTATGCCAAGGCGCTCTGCTTCGCCCTGGATAAACCGCTGATCGCGGTCAATCACCTGGAAGGGCACATTCATGCTGTGCTCCTGGAAGAGCGGCGAAAAGGAAACCGCGAGTTACATTCTCCGGTGCTGGCATTGGTCGTCTCGGGTGGCCACACGCATCTCTACCTGGCCGAATCACGCGGTCAATGCTGGACATACCGCAACGTCGGCCACACTCGCGACGATGCTGCCGGTGAAGCTTTCGATAAAGTAGCCAAACTGCTCGGCCTCGGCTACCCGGGAGGACCGGTCATTGACAAGCTCGCGCCATTCGGCGATCGCACTGCGGTCAAGTTCACCATTTCGCAGATGAAGCACGTTGATCGCAAAGATCGCGATCTTGCCGCAGGCGATGGCCAGCCGCGATTTGATTTTTCCTATAGCGGCATCAAGACAGCCCTGCTTCGCTACGTCGAGACCCATCACCTCCAGGATGACATCGAGCTTCGCCGCAAAGCGTTGCGCTCGCTCACCAGGCCATCCATCGACGACTATCGGAGGGTTTGCGATCAGCGGACGCTCGATTTGGTGGCTTCGTTCCAGCACGCCATGGTCGAGGATCTCGTCTCGAAGACTCTGGAAACGGCGCGCAGCTACGATGTCGCTACGTTATTTGTGACCGGAGGCGTCGCCGCCAATAGTCATTTACGCCATCGTTTTGAGGAGTCCGCAGCACAGGGAGGATTCCCCGTTTACTTCCCATCCCGTCCGCTATCGACAGACAACGCAGCGATGATCGCAGCTGCCGCCTATCCCAAACTTCTCGCCCGGGATTTCGCCCCGCCGGAGCTATCGGCGGAAGCGTCTTTGGCTCTGCGCTGACGACCCGGATTGCAGGTTCCCGCTCGAACTCTGAATTTCGCGACACACGACCGGCGTGCGCGCCGGCATCGCTTGGTTGGGGACAATTTGCGGGCTGGTTCAGGATTCGTTGGTCTGCTGCGTGTTCTCTTCGATGGCCATGTCTTTGAACTCGCTGGCTTCAAAGACTTCTCCGCATTCTTTGCACTCGACGTATTCCACGTCATCTTGGCGGGCCACGATCTGCACGCGCGGATGCTTACACACTGGCTGCATGCTGACTCTCTGAGGGGATCCGTTGGTGGGTATCGGCCGCTTGCTTGTACTCATATCCCGGAACTTGACCCCGAGGTGCCGCTCAGGGTTACTCCGAGTACGTCCGAATCTCCGCGTATTCTAGACAGGTGCCACCTCTTGTCAAGTGCAACCAAAGGGGTGCAGCAGCTCGGAAGCGTCTCAGCGAAGGGCGGCAAGATTCGTACCCTGGACGGGCACCGTGCGACCATATCTAGTCTCTGGACAGGCCGCGGTAACCAGCCGTTCGGCTCCTGCATTCGCCATAGGCAAGCGATTTCGAGGTCGCGACCTCCCGAACACCCCTTTCTGACATCCACAATGAAAATCCGACCATTTTGGGACTAATTTTCTAACCCACTCATATGGCAGGACTTGCCATTAAATGCCCCGATTTACCGATCCCTGAAACCAGTTGTCGACAGACGCTTTGGTCAGATAACCTTGAAATGCGACTAAACAGGTCGTAATTTGACTCTGGCCAATGCTGAAGCTCACTAAGAAGGCAGACTACGGGCTGATCGCCATGAAACATCTGGCGGAGCACCAGCACGATCGAGCCTGCAGCGCTAAGGAATTGGCCGAGGCGCACGGCATTCCCGCGGAGCTTCTGGCAAAGATTCTGCAGCGCCTGGTGCGAGCCCGCTTGCTGGTATCGCATCATGGGATCAATGGCGGCTATAACCTCGCTCGCGATGCGCGCATGATTTCTGCGTTCGACGTTATCCGCGCCATCGATGGTCCCCTGTTTCTGACCTCCTGCGTAACTCATCGCGGGGAATGCGAACAGACCAACCGCTGCACCGTGCGTGAGCCGCTTCGCAAAGTGAAGGTGGGGATCGAAGAAGTACTGAGCAAGCTCACCATCTGGGAACTGACCCAGGCAGCCGACGAGGGCCAAACCCGAGAACAACTGGTTCATCTGACGATGAAATCCTGAGCGATCTAAGGTGAGATTGGGAGAGAAAGATGACTGCGACGGTAAATGACAACGGCAATCATAAAGATATCCAGTTACCCATCTATATGGACAACCACGCGACCACGCCGGTCGATCCGCGAGTGCTGGAAGCCATGCTGCCGTACTTCACCGGGAAGTTTGGCAATGCTGCCAGCCGCAATCACCAGTTTGGCTGGCTGGCGGAGGAAGCGGTAGAAACCGCGCGTGAGCAGATCGCGAAGCTAATAGGCGCGAGTGCGAAGGAAATCATCTTCACCTCCGGCGCCACTGAGAGCGACAATCTGGCGATCAAGGGCGTGGCCGAGATGTACCGCGAGAAGGGCAACCACATTATCACCGCGGTCACTGAGCACAAGGCTGTTCTGGACACCTGCAAGCGGCTGGAGAAATACGGCTATCGCGTCACCTACCTGCCGGTGATGAAGGATGGCCTGATCGATCTGGACGATTTGAAGCGTGCCATTGATGACAAGACCATCCTGGTCACGATCATGGCGGCGAATAACGAAATCGGCGTGCTGCAGCCGATTGCGGAGATCGGGAAAATCTGTCGCGAGCGCGGCGTCTTGTTCCACAGCGACGCCGTCCAGGCGGTCGGCAAGATTCCGGTCGATGTGAACAAAGACAATATCGATCTCATGTCGATTACGGCGCACAAGATCTATGGCCCGAAGGGCGTGGGAGCGCTCTACGTGCGTCGCAAGAATCCACGCGTGCAGGTGGCGCCGATTATCGACGGCGGAGGTCACGAGCGCGGTATGCGCTCGGGTACGTTAAACGTTCCCGGCATCGTGGGTTTAGGCAAGGCCTGCGAACTCTGCATGCAGGAGATGGCGGAAGAGAGCAAGCGGATCTCCGCACTGCGCGATCGCCTGAAAGAAAAAATCATGAGCAGCCTCGACGAGGTGTTCATCAACGGTTCTTTGGAGCACCGTCTGCCGAACAATCTGAACATCAGTTTCGCGTATGTGGAAGGCGAATCCCTGCTGATGGGCATCAACGATGTTGCCGTGTCCAGTGGCTCGGCATGCACGTCGGCAACATTGGAGCCGTCCTATGTGCTTAAGGCATTAGGGACGGGCGACGATCTGGCGCACAGCTCGATACGCTTTGGGCTGGGGCGCTTTAACACCGAAGCGGAAGTGGATTATGTGGCGGCTCGTCTTGTCGAAACGGTGAATCGTCTGCGCGAGCTCTCTCCACTCTATGAGATGGCGAAGGAAGGTATCGATCTGAAGAAGGTCGCTTGGGCTGCGGAATAGTGAATTTCTTAGGAGAACGGAAGCATGGCATACAGCGATAAAGTACTCGATCATTACACCAATCCTCGGAATGTGGGCTCGCTCGACAAGAACAGCAGCCAGGTGGGGACGGGGTTGGTGGGCGCTCCGGAATGCGGCGACGTAATGAAGCTGCAGATCAAGGTGAACCCGGATACGCAGGTAATCGAAGAAGCCAGATTCAAGACCTTCGGCTGTGGCTCTGCCATCGCTTCTTCCTCGCTCGCCACCGAGTGGGTCAAGGGAAAGACGGTTGAGCAAGCTCTGGAAATCAAGAATACGGAAATTGTTAAGGAGCTCTCTCTTCCTCCCGTGAAGATTCACTGTTCGGTGCTGGCGGAAGATGCGATCCGGGCGGCCATCAGCGACTGGAAGAAGAAGCAGGCGGCACACAATCCAGCGCCCATCGCAGCCGAAGCCAAAGCGGGAGACTAGGTCTACAAAGGCTCGCGCAGGTAGGGAGACGTAAGAAAGATGAGTATGGAAACCACGGAGAGTTCGGCGCCGGCAACGCAAGCAGTGCGAGGGCTGGTGGTCACAGAAAGGGCGCTCGCGAAGATCAAGGTCGCGATGGCCAAGGAAGGAATCTCCCCTGAACAGGGCGGACTGCGCGTGGGTGTGCAGGGAGGCGGCTGCTCCGGTCTGAGCTACAACATTCGCTTCGACTCGCAGCCCCAGGAACGCGATCGCATTTTTCAGTTCGGTGATGTGCGGATTTTTATCGATCCCAAGTCATTCATCTACTTGCATGGCATGACTCTGGACTACGAAGAGTCGCTGATGCATCAGGGGTTCGTATTCACGAATCCGAATGCGCAAAAGTCGTGCGGTTGTGGGACTTCGTTTTCCGTATAAGCGAACCATTCGGCAGATCGTTTCTGGTTTTGGATTGGCCCGGCGGCTCGCTTTTCTCGCGCTAGCCGGGCTGATTGGCGTAAGGCTAAAAAGATGACAGCTTCGCAAAAGTCGGGCGGAACTTCCATCATCCTCAACAATGAAGAACTGAGCGCCTGCTGGTCGTGCGGCAGCATGCGGGCGGCGCACTTTTGCAGTTCCTGCGGGAAAGTTCAGCCACCGCTCCCGGCCGATTACTTCTCCTTCTTCGGGCTTCCACGCAAGTTGGACATCGATACGGCGGCGTTGGAACGCGAGTTTTACCAGTTGAGCCGCAAATTGCATCCCGATCTCTACGCTCGCTCATCGACGCAGGAGCAAGGATGGATCCTGGAGAAGAGCGCCCAACTTAACGATGCCTATCGCACGCTGAAGGATCCGATCGCGCGCACTGAGTACTTGCTCAAGCTGGAGGGAGTGCAACTGCAGGAACAATCGAAGAATGCTACGGATCAGGCGCGTGCGACCGGAGCCGTCAAGAAGCAGGTGGTTCCTCCCGAGCTACTGGAGGAGGTGTTTGAACTCAACCTACAGTTGGAAGAAGCGCGCATGAACAGGATGTCGGGTGAGGTCGATGAAGACCTCGCGCACCAGTTGCAGCAGACCAAACGCCATCTGCAGCAGAAGTTTGATCTGCTTTTTCAGGAATTGCGGGGCTACTGGGCGGAGTGGGATGGCTTGGTCGCCCACGCAGAAGGCGGGGAGGACACCAGTGACGCGCGACGCAAGGTTTGCGACAAGATGGTCGCCCTGCTGAATCGTCGATCCTACATACGAAATCTGGTTCGCGACGTGAACGAAGTATTGGAAGGTTAGCAGGAACGTGAGGCTCGCCGGCTCAGCCCGATTTGCTGACTGCTGATTGCTGACTACTGATTGCTTATCTATGTCTGACGAACGCGTAGTCGGAATCGATCTGGGAACCACCAATTCGCTCGTTGCCTTCATGCAGGGCAACGAGCCGGTGGTCATTCCCGGCGAGGACGGATCGAGCCTGGTCCCCTCGGTAGTGGCGCTCGATTCCGCGGGGCAGATTATCGTCGGAAGTCCCGCTCGCAAGCATCTCATCGAGACGCCGGAACGAGCCGTGTACTCCGTGAAGCGGCTGATGGGCCGTGGAGTCGAAGATATCCAGGAAGAGTTGAAGCTGTTCCCCTTCCGCCTGGCCGAGGATCTTCAGCCCGGCGAAGTATTGCGCATCAAACTTGGTGACAAGGACTTCACGCCTCCGGAAATTTCCGCTTTCATCCTCCGCCAGTTGCGCCGCAATGCTGAACGTTACTTCGGAGCTCCGGTGCGCAAGGCGGTGATCACCGTGCCCGCCTACTTCAACGATGCCCAGCGTCAGGCCACAAAAGATGCCGGCCGCATCGCCGGTCTGGAGGTTCTGCGCTTAGTGAACGAGCCCACCGCGGCATCGCTCGCGTATGGGCTGGACAAGAAGAAGAACGGCATCATTGCGGTTTACGATCTCGGCGGGGGCACCTTCGATATTTCAATTCTCAAGTTGCACGACGGAATTTTTGAAGTGATCGCGACCAACGGTGACACGCATCTAGGCGGCGATGACATCGACAACCTGCTCATCTCCATCGCACTTGACGACATCCAGGGAGATTTGGGTGTGGACGTGCGGCGCAACGCCGGGGTGGTGCAGGCCATTCGTAAGGCGGTGATTGAGGCGAAGATCAGGCTCTCGTCCGAGCCTGAAGCCACACTCGATGTGGAACTACCCGCAGGCAAGAAATATCAGCGTACGATCAGCCGCGAGCAGTTCATTCAGTTAGCAGAACCGATCTTCCAGCGCACGGTCGCGCCCTGCAAGCAGGCGCTAAAAGACGCCGGGCTGCGGCCGGAGCAGATCGAGGAAGTTGTGTTGGTTGGCGGTTCGACGCGCATTCCGCGCGTCCGGCAACTGGTTGAGGAACTATTTCAGCGCGTGCCGCACTCTGAGCTGAACCCGGACGAAGTAGTCGCCCTGGGAGCAGCGGTGCAAGCCAATATTCTTGCGGGCGGATCAGAAGCCACCGAAGAGATGCTGCTGCTTGACGTTACTCCGCTCTCGCTCGGCATCGAGGCGCTGGGCGGCGTGGTAGCCAAGATCATTCAGCGGAATTCAACAATTCCAGCATCCGCGACCGAGCACTTCACGACCGGCGTAGACGGTCAAACGAACGTTGCGATTCACGTTTTGCAGGGAGAACGGGAACTGGCGGCTGATTGCCGCTCGCTGGCGCGCTTCGATCTGAAGGGGATTCCGCCTATGCCGGCGGGGCTGCCGCGCATCGAGGTGCGATTTCTGATCGATGCCAATGGCATTCTGAATGTCGCGGCCCGTGAGCAGCGCAGCGGGAAGGAAGCTCAGATCGCGGTTCAGCCCAGCTACGGGCTCACGGATGACCAGGTCGAGAGCATGATTCTCGATTCCTTCGACAACGCCGAGGAGGATTTCCGCCGCCGCCAGGTGATCGAGGCCCGCAACGACGCCGACACCATACTTTCTGCTCTCGCTAAGGGACGGTCGGGCCCCGGCTGGCAGCAGCTCACTGCCGATGAGCGCAAGCGCGTGGAGAAACTGGAGAAGGCCCTGCGCGCGGTGATGGAAGGCGACGAGTACGCGGCCATCCGCAAAGCGATTGACGCTCTGAACCAGGGAACCATGCATCTCGCGGAACTGATGATGGATGAGGCCGTGTCTTCTGCCCTCAAGGGCAAAACCTTCGAGCAGGTGGAAGTCGGTGAAGGCCCCTCCGCGCCGCATCCCTTTGCGCCGGCCGAGTTCAAGACGGAGCGATGAGCGTCGCGAAGATTTCTTTAGGACGATAAGCATGTCTCAGGAGAACACAAACGAAGCGAACACAGCCACGGTGGAGGCGCCCGGGCCCAACTGCGCTCGCGTCACCTTTCTCCCGGAAGGCAAAGTGGTGGAGTTCGAACACGGCAACCTGCCGTACAAAGACCACGGCAAGCCGGAATCGATCCTGGATGTGGCGCTAAACCACGGCATCCACCTGGAACATGCATGCGGCGGAAACTGTGCCTGCACGACATGTCACATCTGGGTAAAGCAGGGGTCGGAGTTGCTCAGCAGCATGGAGGATGATGAAGCCGACCGTCTCGACATGGCCGCCGATCTGCGATTGAATTCCCGTCTAGGCTGCCAATGCGTGATCGAGAAGCCAGGAGAAATCGTGGTCGAGATACCGGCGTGGAATCGGAATTACGTTTCGGAGGGTGGGGAGCAGTAGGGTGCAGCAAAACCGCCCTACCGCTGTCCTCCTGAGCGACGCGCCCGTCTTGGTTTTCCGACCCGCGTTTTTGTGGGCCGCGGGCGCCGAGTCGAAGGATCTTGCGTTTTGCTGCTCTGCTCGACGCTCCAACCCTGCCCCTTTTGGTCAGCAAGGAGAGCCATGCCCCCGCAACTCACCTGGGATAGCGCTGAAGATATCGGAATTTTGCTGGCCGAGACCCACCCTGACGTTGATCCGCTACAAGTGCGGTTCACTGACCTGCACAAGATGGTTATGGAACTGCCGGGGTTCTCCGATGATCCCAAGGCCTCGAACGAGGGTAAGCTCGAAGAGATTCAGATGGCCTGGTACGAGGAGTACAAGGAGAAGTTGTAATCGGCTGATTTTGTGATCGGATCTGAAGCAGCCGCGAGACCCTCGACCGTAGTCCAGCAACCGCAAGGTCGTTCAACTCGATCCTCGTCTTTATGCTCGGCCCTCGCTCAGATAACACTCTAAAGGCTATAGCCAAGACAGACATACAAAAGGCGCGCCAAACTCTGGCGCCCTTCGTCCATCTTCGTTCAGTTTTCCCGCCTACACTCCCACTGTCTGCGGCGTTTCAATGCTGGCCTCGCGCAGGAAGCGTGCGGCCTCTTCCGGCGGCGTGGGATTGATGTAGAAGCCGGTGCCCCACTCGAATCCCGCCGTCTTGGTCAGCTTGGGCATGAACTCGATGTGCCAGTGGTAGTGATCGTTCTGCGGGTCCTGCACCGGCGAGGTGTGCAGCACCAGGTTGTACGCCGGCGTATCGAGCACCAGATCGGCCTTGTTCAGCAGCGTCTTGATCGAGCGCGCCAGGTTCTCGTACATCGAGGACGACGAGTTCTCGTACGACGATTCGTGACGCTTGGGCAGAATCCAGGTCTCAAACGGGAACCGCGGGGCGTAGGGCGCAATGGTCAGGAAATCTGCGTTCTCTCCTACTACGCGCGCGCCGGTCTCGCTCTCCTGCCGGATCACATCACAAAAGACGCAGCGCTCCTTGTAGATGTAGTACTGCTTGGCACCTTCCAACTCCTCCGCGACCTGCTTAGGCAGAATCGGCAGAGCGATCAACTGGGAATGCGAGTGCTCGAGCGATGCCCCCGCAGCTTCGCCGTGATTCTTGAAGATCAGGATGTATTTGAAGCGCCGATCCTGCTTGAGGTCGAGGATGCGATCGCGAAACGCCCACAGCACATCCTCGATGCGCTTATCCGGAAGCGTCGCCAGGGTGGCGTTATGATCCGGCCCCTCGATGATGACTTCGTGGGCGCCGATACCGTTCATCTTGTCGAACATGCCCTCAGCCTGGCGATTAAGGTTGCCTTCAATTCCCAGGGCAGGAAATTTGTTGGGCACGACCCGCACGGTCCATCCGGGAGTATCGCGTCGCGGCGGAGGTCCGCCATTGTTGCTGGGACGATAGGCGAGCACTTCAGGGGGCGTTTTCGATTCATTCCCATAGCAGAAGGGGCAGAACCCGCCTTTGTTTTGTACACGTTCGCGAACAAAATCGGTGGGCCGCTTGGCCCGGTCAGTGGAGATGATCACCCACCGGCCTACAATCGGGTCTTTTCTTAATTCGGGCAATTTTTAATCCTCTCACCCATGCTGGCAAAGACTCCAGCTAGACCAGCGGAAAGGCATTCTTATAAAGATGAAATTCCGGAGTCGATGTCTGATTTTCGCAGTAAACACTCAAAATGTCGAAGCGAAAAGCCGGTATCACCGGTAACCGCCGCAAGTACTCTTGCGCCAGGCGAGACAGATATCTCTTCTTGGCGTGATTGACAGCGGCTTCTGCGGGCATCACGCTGCGCGTGGTGCGGGTCTTCACTTCCACGAAACAGAGCACATCGCCATCCCAGCCGATCAGATCGATGTCACCTCGCACGCGTGAGGAGTGATATCGCCTGGCCACGATTCTGTAACCTAAGCGGCTGAGATAGAAATAAGCGGCGTCCTCACCGGCCTCCGCTGTAAGTAGATGCTGAGGACGGTTCTGTGGTTGCGAACGCCCGGGCAGGGCAGAAACGATGCGATCCGCAAGTTTAACGGCGATTTCCAACACCCGAGTGGGCACTGGCACATCTCCCACGGCCCACGACTCAAGGCCCGCGAACCGACAAAAGATCGCCTTAGAGCCGGAAGTTTAACGATTTTTCTGTCGAGTTGGCAATTTTGTCCGCCGGAGAGACCTGTGGCAACTATTACAGTGTGGCTCTGAGTCTTCTCGAATAACGATCTGTTCGTTTCCGGTTCAGAAAGGCGAAGCGGACGGGATTCATATTCCCCGTCCGCTCAAGTGCCGAAAACCGCGACCTTGCAACCCAGTCTAGGCGTGCTTCGCCACCTCTTTCAGACAGTCCTCCATTATGTCCATGGCCACATCCGCCTGCTCGCGGGTGATGATCAGCGGCGGAGCCACGCGCACGGTGTTGGGACCACAGCCCAGAATCAGCAGTCCCTTCAGGAAGGCGGCCTGCACGATCTTGTCGCGCAGTTCCGGGGCAGCGGTCCGCTGGCGCTTGTCACTCACAATCTCGACCCCGATCATGAGCCCTCGCCCGCGCACCTCTCCGACCAAAGGAACTGTGGACGGCCAGGTGCGCATCCGTTCCATCATGTGGTCACCAACAGCGGCTGCATTCTTCATGCCCTGCCGTTCCAGCACATCGAGTGTCGCCAAGGCCGCTGCGATTGCCACCGGGTTACCCCCGAAAGTGGAAGCGTGCGAACCGGGAATCCAGTCCATGATTTCGCCACGCGTCATGGTGATGCCCAGCGGCATACCCGAGGCGATGCCTTTCGCGATGCAAACAATATCGGGCTGCACGCCGGAGTGCTCGATCGCCCACCATTTTCCGGTGCGGCCGACGCCGGACTGAACCTCATCCCCCACTAGCAGGATTCCGTGCCGGTCGCAGATCTTGCGCAATTCCTGCAGGAAAACGGTAGGTGCAACCACGTATCCGCCCTCGCCCTGGATCGGCTCCACGAAGATCGCAGCCACCTCCTCCGGTGGCAGCGAGGTCTTGAACAGCTTCTCTTCGATGAAGCGGGCACATTCAAGAGCATACTGATCCGCATCCTGCGTTCCAGTTGCGCAATCGTGGTAGGCATTGGGGAAACGCACGTGCGTGACACCCGGCATCAGCGGGGAAAAGCGCCGCTTCTGCTGGGGCTTCGAGGCTGTCAGCGACAGCGCACCCATGGTGCGGCCGTGAAATGCGCCATAGAACGCGATAATGTTCTGTCGTTTGGTGTGATAACGAGCGACCTTGATGGCAGCTTCGATTGCCTCGGCGCCGGAGTTGCCGTAGTAAAACTTATGCGGTCCGGGCATCGGCGCGATTTTCGAAAGACGCTCCGCCAGCGTGATCATGTGCTCGTAATAGAAGTCGGTCCCAGACATGTGAATGAGCTCAGCCGACTGCTCCTGAATCGCCTTCACCACCTCGGGATGGCAGTGCCCGGTAGAGCACACAGCAATACCCGCGGCAAGATCGAGAAATTCGTTGCCATCGACATCCTCGACCATCACGCCGTGGCCGCGCTTGGCGACCAGTGGATATGAACGGGTATAAGACGGCGAAATATATGTGGCGTCGCCCTCCAGCACGCGCTTGGCATTCGGACCGGGAAGCGCCGTGCGGATGTTGGGGCCGACGGGAACCAGAGTCTTTGTGGACATACGAACCTCCAAAATGGTTGCGCACGAAGCCGTGCCGGGAAATGTTGCGGAAAAAACTAACGGCTCAGCAGGAGCAGGTGATTAGTCGCAACCGAAGAGGAATGGCCGGGCGTTAGAAGGAAGGAGATTAAGCCCAACTCGGGGATAGCTTAGACGAATGCGCAGAGCACAAGGCGGAGCCGCCTCGACCAGACCCTGATATTTACCGTGCCAGCGCACTCTTTCACTCCAGCTGGCATTATAGCCCGGCATTTTCGACGGCGTAACCCCCAAACCTCTGCTCCTTCTTGTGGATAAGCCCAGTTTGGGCTCCTTTCCCGAGTAATGAAAGATGACTTCCGGGTCTGACCGGCTGGTTGTGAGGTACGAATTCCCCAGCTCGGGTGCATCTGACGGGATCAAAGCAATGATTTATCGAGTCCGGAAGGTGTCTGGCAGCGTCTGTTTAGTAACCGCAAGGGCTGGGGATCCATGTCTTCATCCGAACAGCATCGTTTTCGCGTCATCCTGGCGTTTGCCCTGGTATACGTGTTCTGGGGTTCCACGTATCTGGGAATACGGCTGGCTGTCCAGTATTTGCCGCCCTTCGTAATGACGGCCGTCCGATTCCTGATCGCTGGATCGCTGATGCTTGCCTACTGTGCCCTTTCGGGCCGTAAGGTGCGAATCACCGCGATCGAGGCGCTTCGCCTGGCTATTATCGGCATACTGTTGCTGACTTGCGCCAACGCCACCCTTGCGCGCGCCGAATTGGTTGTGCCTAGTGGGCTGGCCGCCCTGATCGTAGCCATCATTCCTCTCTGGTTTCTCGTGCTGGAGACCTGGGTATTTCACGGCGACCGTGTATCAGGCAAAGGTATCGCCGGCCTGGGGCTGGGAATTGCAGGCATAGTCGTTCTCCTATGGCCGCAGCTGACCGCCACCAGCGCTCTGGGGACGAAAGAACTGGTCTATTCTCTGGCGCTGGTAGCGGCGTCCTTGGCGTGGGCGCTGGGATCCTCGTTTTCTAAGCGTTGGCAAAAGGGAATCAATCCCTTTGTGGCCAGCGGCTGGGAGATGGTTTTCGGAGGCGCCGTCAACCTGGTACTCGCATTCGCCCTGGGTGAACCTCGCCGGGCAGTGTGGAGTCCGAAGGGAATCGGAGCCCTGGCATACCTCGTAGTGTTCGGATCGTGGGTGGGTTTCAGCGCCTATATTTGGCTGCTGCAGCACGTGCAGATGTCCAAGGTCTCGACCTATGCATATGTTAATCCAGTTGTGGCCGTGTTTTTGGGATGGATTGTGCTGCAGGAGCGCGTGGACGCCTACATCCTGGCGGGAAGTGCCACCATCATTGCCGCCGTCGCCCTGGTCACACGAGCGGAAGTAAAGCCCAAACTTGGCGTGATCGAAGAAGAGCCGCTTCCCATGGTCGAGAGCACCGGAGATTGAGCGCATTTCCGGGCCGGGAAGCTCAGATTAGAGTCCGTTTCAATTCAACTTGCTGTTCTTTCTTCTTCTACACTCGTCTCGAGGGACTGATATGGCTCAAGAAATTGCCAAGTCGGAAAGCTTACAAGAGAAAGCAGAGACGCTGCTCAGTTTGCATCGGGGATCGAAAATTCTGGTGCTCATCAACGCCTGGGATGTGGCCAGCGCTCGACTCGTGGAGCACCTTGGCTTCCCCGCCGTGGCTACCAGCAGTGCGGCAGTGGCCAACTCGCTCGGCTATCCGGATGGCGAGCGCATCAGCCGCAATGAAATGCTGAACGTGGTCGAGAGAATTACCTCCGCCGTGCACGTTCCGGTCACAGCCGATATGGAAGCCGGCTATGCACGGGACCCCGAGCAGATGGCAGACACAGCGCGAGAGCTGATCGAAGCCGGCGCAGTCGGGCTGAACCTGGAAGATAGTCTGGAAAACGAATCGCGCCTGGTAGATGTGAAGCTGCAGGTAGAGAAGATCAAGGCTGTTCGTTCCATCGCCGAGATCGCGCATGTCCCGCTGGTGCTGAACGCGCGCACCGACGCGTACTGGTGGAAGGGCGCAGATCCCAAGACAAGATTGGCGGAGACGATGCGCCGCGCCAATATCTATCGCGAGGCCGGCGGCGACTGCATCTTCGTGCCAGGATTGGTAGATAAAGACGAGATCAGCCGGCTGCTGAAGGAAAGTCCGGGTCCGCTGAACATTCTGGGCTCGATGCCCGGAGCGCCTTCGATCCGTGAGTTGCAAGAGCTGGGTGTGGCGCGAGTCAGTCTCGGCGCTGGGCCTTACCGCACGGCGCTGGGAGCATTTCGCAGACTGGCACACGAACTGCTGGAATCAGGGACATACCGAATGCTGGCGGAGACGGCGATACCGAGCCCTGAGATGAAGCGGTTGCTGGAGTAGGGGCGCTCCGGCCCGATGGATATCAACCGCTGCAACAGACAGAGAACATCGCACACATTGCCATCCTAATGGGATGAATTCATCGTACTGCTAGAAACATCCCGAACGGAGATATCGACTCCGCCGCACTTAATCGCCTGGAAATCGATTACTGCAGGTTGTTTGTAAGTGACCTCAAGGTGTGACGGCGTCGACCAGGTCATCTTGAGGTCTATGGATTTTGCATCTTGCATGAACAGCAAGACTTCAATCGGATCCTTTGGGCCGTTGGTCCGCCTGAGATGAACGGTGGTTAGTAAAGCAGCGTTGCCTGGGCCACTATATTGGTCCGTGCGAGCTGTCGCAACCCAACGACCATCTGGGGATCCAGCTTCTGCAGACCAGATTGTCACAACACTACTGCAGGCTGATAGTGCGGCACAAACTGAGATCGCTAACATCAACATCACCTTGCGGGCCGCAGAAAGGTTAACTCTGACCCGCTTGGCGATCGGCTTGCCTATGTTTTCCCCAAAATCTACTTGTGGCATAGAGTTCCATTCTGGTGGGCGTTATATCCATAAGCGAAGTTCATCACATTCACCATGGGCGTGAGGTGGTGATTGGGGTCCATCGTCGTGTTTGCGGGGTATTTGGAAAAATGCTGCGCGATGAAGTCTGCTCCCGACAAAGCCTGGTCGAGCATATATCCTGCAGCACTCATCTCATCACTTCCTTCGCCAGCGCACCCCATCTTTCGTGATCTCCACGATGATGCCCATCTGGTTGAGTTCTCCGCGAATGGCGTCAGAACGCGCAAAGTTGCGAGACTTCCGTGCCGCCTGCATTTCGTTCACCAGCTTCTCGATGTCCGAATCGCTGGTCTCGGCGGCAGCTGCGATTTCCAGAGTCGCTGGGCTGATCTTGTCCGCCAGTCCTTCGGCCCTTGCCCACTCGACAGTCCGACGGACCTTCGCCGCATCATCATCTTTCAGCACGTCGAAGATGGCATCGAAGTTTTCCAACGCTTTCAGCAGCGGCGCGACGTCATCCTTGCGAAGCTGGCCAGCATCGGCGGTGGCATTCGCATCGCGCACCAGGTCGAATATCGCAGCCAGAGCCTGCGCAGTATTCAGGTCGTCGGCCAGGCTGGCATGCATCTTCGAAATGGTGTCGGCGGCGAGCTTCGCCATCCCTTCATTCGAGCCCGCCGGCAGGTTCTCTTTCGCTTTTCCCAGGCGCAACTGGAAATTCCGCAGCCGCTCGACGGCATTCGCAGCCTGCGTCAGTCCGTCGAAGGTGAAATTCAACTGCCTGCGGTACGGCACCGAGCTAAGCAGATATCGGATCGACGACGGCTTGTGGCCCATCAGAATCAGGTCGCGCAGGGTATAGAAGTTGCCCAGGCTCTTCGACATCTTCTCGCCTTCGACCAGCAGAAAGCGCGCGTGCATCCAGAAATGCGCGAAAGGCTTGCCTGTCAGCGATTCCGACTGCGCAATTTCATTCTCATGATGAGGAAAGATCAGGTCTTCGCCGCCGCAATGAATGTCGAAGCTCTCGCCCAGATATTTCATTGACATGGTTGAGCATTCGATGTGCCAGCCGGGGCGGCCAGGCCCGATCGGAGTCTCCCAGAACGCTTCCCCCGGCTTAGGCGCCTTCCAGAGAGCGAAGTCGCGGGCGTTATCTTTCTCGTATTCATCCACGTCCACCCGCGCGCCCACCTCGATGCCCGAGAAGTCTTTTTTGGAGAGTTTGCCGTACTCGGGATCCTTAGCGATGCGGAAGTAGTACGAGCCATCCTCTGCCCGATAGGCGAAGCCCTTTTTTTCCAATTCGGCGATGAACGCCGCCATCTCGTTGATGTGCTCCGTTGCTCGGCCGAGAATTTCAGGGTGCTCGATGTTGAGGGCATCAGCATCCTCGAGAAACGCCTGCTCATATTTTTTCGTGTACTCGCCAACGCTGACGCCGGCCCTGGAAGCATTGCGGATGATTTTGTCGTCCACATCGGTGATGTTCATCATGTGGCGAAGCTGGTAACCGCTGTGGCGCAGGAATCGGCGCAGGATGTCCACAAAAATGAACGTCCGGAAATTCCCAATGTGGCCATAGTCGTAAACCGTAGGGCCACAGGCGTACATGCGGACCAAATTGTTATCAAGCGGATGAAACTCTTCTACCCGGCCGGATAGTGTGTTGTAGAAGTGCGGCGCCATATAAATTCCGCGGGCAGAAGCCACGCGGGTCCGGCAATCGGCGAGTCTCGGCTCGCTTCTTGCGGACTGGATTAACCTCCTTGGAACGAATTTCGATTGTAGGGGTGACGGGAAGAAAGGGTCAATCTATCCATGGGGTTAGAGGTGGTTACGATAGTGGCGTTTTCGATTCGGGAAATGAAGTGATGTAAGCACAAATCCGCAAACCGCAAAATCTGGCCGAGGACGGGCATACCGACGCATTCTAGTCCGTCTCAGAACTGACGGGATTTCAGGCTCTCATCCTGAGCACGTCTTCCTCTTCCGACCCCGCGTCTTTCGCGGGTCGCGGGCGCGGAGTCGAAGGATCTTGCGTGTTTTTTCTATCGATCTTACACAACATAGCTCGCCCACGCACCGGTCGAAAGCTCCTCGCAGCCCGGCGCGGCTAGCGATGAAAACCCTAAGAGCTCGTCATCCGCAACTTACGCCGCTCCCGCGGTGCGCGAAGCGCTCAGCTTCTTCAGCCGCCTACCCACCAGGAAAATGTAGTGAATCCCCGAAAGCAGCGTAAATGCGAACGTCAGCCACAGGCAGATGAGACGGCCGTAATAGATCAGGCTGTTCTGCGTGAGTTGCTTCAGGAGAACAAAAAACACCGTAAGCACCTGGAATCCAGTATTCAGTTTGCCGAAGATACTGGGAGAGTAGTCACGCAGCGCTGTCGTAGCATACAGCACAGCCGAGATCGCCAAGATCGACGCGTCACGGGCAAAGACCATCACCGTAAACTTCCAGGGAATCAATGCCATGAACGAAAGCACCAGGAAGGTGCTGCTGAGCAGCATCTTGTCGGCTATTGGATCCAGATATTGACCCAGCGTGGTTTGCTGGCCGAGCTTGCGGGCCAGCAGTCCGTCAAGTCCGTCGCTAAGACCCGCGGCGATGAACAGCCCAAGTGCCCAGCCGTAATTTCCATCAACGACGTTAATAATGACGAACGGGATGAAGATCAGGCGCAAGAGGGTGAGTTGGTTGGCGACGGTCGCGAGCTGTGAAATCACCCGGCAGCATCCTCGACAGGAAATTCCGATGGCATCAGAAATCGCAACGCCAGACGTCCGGTAATTTCGGCAAAGCGCTCGCTCAGAGATGGAATGGTGCCATTGGCAGTATCCAGCTCCACCCGTTCCACTCGCGCTAGAGGAAAAAACGCGGTTGTGGGCGAGGCCGGCTCACCTGCTCGCACCATGCCAGTGAAGTCGTCAAAGGAGTTCAAGTCGATACCGCGAACGCTGACCCCCGCCACGGTCAGTTCCAACAGGACACCCCAAAATTTCTCGCGCGGGGAGTGCAGCGTTACCAACACCGCCGTTCCCGCTGCAAATGGACTATGGCCGACAGTTTCGGGTGCCCCAGGTCGTACAGAGTAGCTCACACCAAGGATTGTCTGCGCCCGGAAGCAAGATTGCAACTGCGCCGTTGCAATCGCCCATCTTCGGGCCTCCGGCCTGGCGGACAATCTCTCTGGATTTGCGGAGTCGACTTCAGTATCTTGTAGCCGACACAAAGCTAGGAGCAGCCATGATTTACGTCCTGGTGCGCTATTTGGTTAAAGACTACAGTACTTGGAAGGCCGCGTTTGATGGCTCCTACAATATTCGCCGGAACTCGGGCGAGAAGAGCTTTCGGGTGTTTCGCAATCCTGAAAACCCCAACGATCTCACGCTGTTCTTGGAATGGGACAGCCTCGAATCGGCCAAGCGGTTCATGACTTCCGAATGGCTCCAGCAGGCGCGGCAGCAGGCCGGAGTCCTGGGCCAGCCCGAAGTCCACTACCTCGTGGATATCGCCACCACCGTTCGCCGAACCGCTGCCGATTGAAAATTCCCACAAAATTTCATATTTCTGGAACTACACGACTCGGCCGTGCGTAGCTGACTCTGGCTTCCTTCTCTTCAAGCACTGCAACGAACGTTGCTGGAGGTTCGGATGCGTCTCTCCATACCATCCGGGACTCATCCCGTGGGAACAGTGTTTCATCACACGAATCAGTTTTGAGATGTGCGCGTAACCCGCAAGTGAACTAAACGAATGTGGGTTGGACCAGTCTAATAACGCCATGAAGAACCGCCGCGTAGTGATAACACGTCTAGGCGGACCGGAGGTCTTGGAGGAAATCGAGGAACCCGTCCCCGTACCAGGTCCGGGTCAGGTGCGGGTACGAGTTCTCGCGACCGGGGTCGCCTTCGCAGATGTACTGATGCGATACGGCCTCTATCCCAAGGCGCCGAAGCTTCCATTCTCGCCTGGATACGACGTCGTGGGTGAAGTCGATGCGCTGGGCGAAGGTGTCAGCCAACTCGCAGCGAATGAGATCGTGGCGGCTCTGATTATGTTTGGGGGATATTCGCAGTTTGTGCTGGTCCCTGCAGAGGAACTAGTGCCAGTTCCTGCTGGTATTGATCCGGCAGAAGCCGTCAGTCTGATTCTCAATTACACCACTGCATGCCAATTACTGTTTCGCTTCGGCAATCTGCGCTCGCAAGCGAAGGTGTTGATTCACGGCGCAGCGGGTGGGGTGGGCACTGCCGCACTCGAGTTGGGCCGAATTCGTAACCTCGAACTCTATGGAACTGCCTCCAAGCCAAAACACGTTACTGTGTGCCGTTTGGGAGCCAAGCCTATCGACTATCAGAATGAAGATTTCGTTGAAGCGATCCGACGCATGACTGGAGATGGAGTCGACCTGGTAATCGATGGTGTTGGAGGCTGGAACTTCCTGCGTTCTTACCGCGCCCTGCGCCGGGGTGGAAAGCTGATGGCGTACGGCATGTCGTCAATTATTTCCGGAGGAACCGGAAACAAAACAGCAGGGGCGCTGAGCTTTGCCTTGTTGGGGCTGCTGCGCGCGCTCCCGGATGGAAGGTCAGCACGCTGGTACAACATCACCACCGAGAAGCGGCGCCATCCAGACTGGTTTCGAGAAGATCTCAATATGCTGTTCGGCTTGCTCGCGGAGGGCAAAATCAAGCCCATCATTTCCGAAAAATTGCCCTTGCGCCAGGCACGCATGGCCAATCAGTTGGTCGAGAAAGCAGCAGTAAGCGGCAAAGTCGTTCTGCTCTGCCAGGACTAATGGGCGTGCCCATCCTGACGTGGTCTCACCGAGCCGATCAGATCGAGCGCTGCCGATAAAGCTGCGCAGGGCGCGCGGGAGACCGGCATCGCCCGGCTCCCGCAATCGAAAAGAGAGGATTAGAGCGGCCGTTTCAAATACTTGCGCAGTTCACTGCGATAGCTGCGGCTCAGCGGCAGCCGCGCTCCGCTTTTCAGCACAACGCACATGGCGGAGCGGTTCTGAGACTGGAATTCAAGAATGTGGTCCAGATTCACGATCGCGTTGCGATGAACACGCAGGAACCGCTGCGGGTCCAGGGATGATTGCAAATCCTGCATGGTACGGCGAATGGTATGCACATCCTGTCCAACATGCATACGCACGTAATTTCCCGCAGACTGGATCCAGTCAATTTCATCTGCGCGTAGAAAGAATATCCTGCCATTGTCCTTCACCACGAACTTCTGTGCGTAGGCTGAACCATTTCCATTGCCGGTACCCGCGTGCACCTGGAGGAGCCGTTCCAGTTCCTCGTTGCGCGCGCGCTCGATTTCTAGCTTTGCCCGCAGCATCGCTCGCTCGAAGCGTTCGCGGTCCAGGGGCTTTACTAGAACATCCACGACCTGGGGAGTAAATCTCCGCAAGGCCAGCGGATCGCGCGCCATAGCAATCGTGACTGGAATTTTGTCGCTCCCCAGCACGTCCAAATTGGCCGCCGCCTGAATCTCGGGTAGTTGCACATCTAGGACCAGCAAGTCGGGGTTGTTGTGACGTAAGGCGACCAGAGCGTCGGAAGCATTCGAGAACTCGCCAATTACGTTGATATCCATTTCTGGCTGGAGGAGATCACGAATCTGACGGCGGGCTTCCGCATCGCCATCTACGATAAATGCCTGAACGCCTGATAATTCATTCCTAAAGGGTGTGACCGTATTTACCGCGTAGTGCGCCATATCTCCCTTCCATCATCCCCTCCCGTCCGGTCCTTGGTGCCGGCGGACGGATGCTGTCTATCAATGGGGACCAACCCCCACCGTTTGTTTAGCAGACAAACCGGCTCCGTGGCGTTTCTGCCAGTCTGCGACTCTTGCCTGAGCCGCCGCCACATCAGCCGGACTCATCCGCGAAGTAAGCGCTTGCAGCAGTGTGCTTACATCGAAGGAGCGACCAGCGAGACTCAACCACACGTACGCACTTACCAGATCGACCGGAGTTGCTGCTCCGTCGCGGTAGATCTGGGCCAAGTCAAACTGCGCGGTGGCATTGCCCTGCTCCGCCGCTTGCTTAAGAAAATCCAAAGCTTTGCCGGCATCGCGAACTACTCCTTTGCCGGTTAGGAGAAATGCAGCAAGCTTTGTCATAGCTTCCAGGTCGCCTTGATCCGCAGCTTGGCGATACCACTTGGCGGCTTCGGCGTAATCCTGCACTACTCCCACGCCATGGTCGTAAAGCCGTGCCAGGTTCACCTGGCCCTCAAGCTTTCCCTGTTCTGCGGCGGAGCGATAGAGGCTGGCTGCTCTTGCGGGATCCTCCGGAGTTCCCAGCCCATGCTCACAGAGGTAGCCCAGATTTACCTGCGCGGCGGCAAAGCCCTGGTAAGCAGATTTCTGATACCACTCCACTGCCTTCTCTAGATCGGGTGAGAGTCCCCGGCCCTTCTCATAGAACAGGCCGGTATTGAACTCTGCTTCAGCCGAATCCGATTCGGCGGCCCTCAGAAACCACTGCAAGGCTTCGCGATCGTCCGGCCCGGTCCCACGGCCTTGCGCGCACATCAGCCCAAGACGAAGTTGGGATTTCACGCTCCCATGAACTGCGGCTTCGCGATACCACTTCATGGCTTCGTGGAAATCCTGTGGGACACCGTCGCCGTTCTCATAAAAGCCGCCGAGGTTGTACTCTGCCTCGGCCACATGTTTTTTTGCCGCTTTGCGAGTGAGTGCCAGAGCCTCATGCATGTCCTTCGGCACTCCCACTCCCCGCGAATAGAGACAGCCAAGATTGGTCATGGCGTTGACATTGCCCGCATCAGCCGCCTTGCGAAACCAGCGCGCTGCTTCTGCTTCGCTTTTCGCCACACCCAATCCCTGCATATAGAGCATTCCCAGATTGAAAGCGCCGGTTTCAGATCCAGAGACAGCCGCCCGCATGTACCATTTCGCTGCTTCGTCGTACTTCGGGGGAGCTTCATGCTGAAGCATCCACCCCACGTCCACTTGTGCCTGCGGATCTCCTCGATCTGCAGCCAGGCGATACCATTTCATCGCCTCTTCAGAATTCTTTTCGACACCCAGCCCATTCTGAAAAGCGCTTCCTAGTTGGATTTGTGCAGCGGTATTTCCGTTGCGTGCCTTTTGCATCAAATTTGTAAATTCCGTGCCCGTATTTGAGCCCGTTTGTCCCGTTTGTCCGTAAACTGAAGGCCAAAACGTGAACAGGAAGCTTAGGATCCACCCTACCGATGCCCGCGACATGACGTTTTCCTTTCCCCTCCAGTGGGGAAAGTGAAACTAAGACTGGCTTCAATTACCGTTCTTGCCTGTCTCTGCCGCTGTTCAGGAGGGCCGGCCCATCTGCCCCTGACCGAGCTTCAGCACGAACGAACCGGAAGCTACGAGTCGTCGTATCGAGGCACATCCCCAATACGAGACTCCCAGTCTTGGCTGTCTTAGACGTAGGGTGCTGGAGAGTTGCCGGTCCTTTCTCAACGGAATGTAGATTCCCGGCTAACCTTGTGGAAGTGCGCAACCAGAACAAACTTATTCTCCGTTGTGTGCGTACCTCTGCTTACTGGTTCGCCAACAACTCGTCTAACTCGAAGAAGGGTGGGGGCATCTATGCGCGATTTGGCGGGATCGTCGCATCTCATCAGTTTTGGCGTATTCGAGGTTAACTTAAGAGCCGGAGAGCTGCGTAAAAAGGGAGTAAAAATGAAGCTTCAGGAGCAGCCTTTTCAGGTGCTTAGCGCGCTTCTGGAGCGGCCCGGAGCTCTCGTCACCCGCGAAGAATTACGCCGCCGCATCTGGCCTGCGGAAACCTTCGTTGGCTTTGATCACGGCCTGAATAAGGCCATCAATAAACTGCGTGACGCCCTCGGGGACTCTGCTGTCAGTCCGCGCTACATCGAGACCCTGTCCCGCCGGGGATATCGATTCATTTATCCCTTGGTTAACGCCGCCAGTCCCCAGAAGATCCCCGATGAGCACCGCAAGCTTCGTCTGCTGATTCTGCCCTTCGAGAATCTAGGCGATGCGGAACAGGATTATTTCAGCGACGGGCTGACCGACGAGATGATTGCACGGCTTGGCAGCCTGAATCCGCAACGGCTGGGAGTAATCGCAAGAACCTCTGCTATGCAATACAAAAACACGGCCAAAAGCATTGGCCAGATCGCCGAAGAGCTTGGGGTCGATTATGTCTTGGAAGGCACGGTTCGCCGCTGCTTGGGACGCTTGCGCATCAGCGCCAAGCTCATCCAGGCAGTTGATCAGACCCAGTTGTGGGCGGATACCTTCGAACGGGAGCCTTCCGACGTCATGGCGATCCAGAATGAGGTCGCGGGAAAAATTCGCCAATCATTAGCTAGCGAACTTCTTCTGCCCGAATCAAATCTAAAACCTGATCATCAACGCATAGTGCCGGTGCTGGCCCACGAAGCCTATCTGCGCGGTCGCTCTTACTGGAATCAGCTCTCAGAAAAATCGTTGCAGCTGGCGATTGAATCCTTCGAGCAGGCGCTAAAGGAAGATCCCAATTATGCCCTGGCCTACGCCGGTCTAGCCGATTGTCATGCTTACTTGAGCTGGTTTGGCACGATCCCTCCACGTCAGGTTGCCCCCAAAGCCAAGCAGGCGGCACATAACGCTCTGGCGATCGACGACACTCTCGCTGAAGCTCACACCTCGCTGGCCCTCATGCGCTTCTGGTATGACTGGCATTGGAATAAGGCAGAAAAGGAATTTCTTCGCGCCATAGAGCTGAACCCGAACAATGCCGCCGCTCACCATTGGTACGGCACTTTTCTTTGCGCTATGGGTCGTCTCCGAGAAGCTGAAGTCGAGCAGCGGCGCGCCCAGGTACTCGATCCCCTGTCACTGGCAATCGCCAAAACGGCAGGTGATTCCTATTTCTACGCCCGCCAGTACGACGAAGCTATCCAGCGCTTCCAGGCTGTGCTGGCACAAGACTCGAAGTTTCTCCCTGCTCAGTTCGACTTGGGACGTGCTTACCTGCATAGCCGCAGATATCAGCAGGCCATCTCTGCGTTCGAGCGAACTCACCAGCTTTCCGAGAATCAGGAAGTCTTGCTTTTCCTGGCGCATGCTCACGCCAGAGCCGCAAACACCGGCCGGGCACGGCAACTGTTGCAAGAGGCGCTGAAGCCTTCGTCTAATCGCTACCTCGCATCACCACAGGTGGCGATGGCTTACATCGGACTGGGAGATAACGAGGGTGCGCTCGACTGGCTCGACAAGGGATTCGCGGAAAGATCCTGCTGGATGATCTTCCTGGGCATTGATCCTGTCTACGATCCACTTTCCAGCCATCCGCGTTTTCACCGCTTGCTTTCACGCCTGAGTCTCACCCGCCAAGATGCGGATACCCGCGCGATCGCAGCTGACACTAGCCTGTCTGCGAACCTCTAGTGCGCGCTTGTCGTTTTGCTCGCCCGCGGTTAGGGTAGAAAGCCGCAAAACCATATCAGGGACGGAAATCGACCCATGATCTACCGCAGATTCGGACGCACCGGATGGAAAGTCAGCGAGATCGCCTATGGCCTTTGGGGAATGAGTGGCTGGACAGGTTCTGATGACGCCGAATCACGCCAGTCAATTCAGGCTTCCGTGGACATGGGATGCAACTTCTTCGACACCGCTTGGGCATACGGAGATGGAAAGAGCGATACGCTGCTGGGGGAAGCCATTCGGAATAATCCCGGCAGACGGCTCTACGCAGCTTCCAAAATTCCCCCCAAGAATCTGCAGTGGCCAGCGAGTCCCAAGGATTCATTGCAAGATGTTTTTCCGAACGAGCATGTTCTCGAGTACGCCAATAAGATTCGCAAGGCGCTCGGTGTAGAGCGGATCGATCTTTTGCAATACCACGTTTGGGACGATAGCTGGATCGAGGATCCTGACTTCCGAAAAACAGTAGAGCAACTCAAACGCGAAGGCTTGATCGAATTCTTTGGTCTCAGTCTCAACCGCTGGGAACCGTGGAATGGCATCCGTGCAATTGAGACAGGGCTGGTGGATGCGGTGCAGGTGATCTACAACATATTCGATCAGAATCCGGAGGATGAACTCTTCCCCGCCTGCCGCAAACATGATATCGCCGTAATCTCGCGCGTGCCGCTCGATGAAGGCAGCCTGGGCGGCAAGCTCACGAAAGATACAAAGTTCCCCAAGGGTGATTGGCGGTCGCGTTATTTCCGCGCTTCGAACCTAACGCCGACTCTAAAGCGGGTGGAAAAGTTGAAAGCAATCGTGCCACCCGGGGTGACCCTGCCGCAAATGGCGCTGCGATTTATTTTGGAAAATCCCGACGTCAGCACCACCATCATCGGCATGCGCAAGCTGGATCACGTAAGAGAAAATTTTGCAATCAGCGATGGCCAGAGGCTTCCGCCCGATCTAGTGCAACAATTGCGCAAGCACCGCTGGGTGCGCAAGCCAAGTTATCAATCGGATTAACGGCTCCGCTCTCGCGCATCAGCGCTTCTGAGCAGCCGCAATGTACCTGTCCGGAGTCTGATCGAATAGCTGCTTGTGATCCTGTGAGCAGAAGTAATAAGTCTTGCCCTTGTACGCCGACGTGGGTGCGGTCTTCGGATCCACCTCCATTTCACATACCGGACAGAGGGGATGCTCGTCGCTTGACACAGGCGCCTGGGCGTAAAGCTGGTTGGAATCGGGATTCATCCAGCCCTGTCCCTGGTATTCCAAATAATAGGCAGTCTGTGTGGCAACCTCGCGCCCGAAATAGCGCTCGACCACGCGTAGTGACAGATCAATGCCAGATGAAAGTCCACCGGCAGTGGCAAGATTGCCTGCCTCTACGAACCTGGCGCCGCGTTTGACTTGTACGTCCGGGAACTCTACCTCGAGGCCCTTATAACCCGAGTGGTGCGTCGTGGCAGGTTTGCCGGCGAGCAATCCGGTGCTGGCGAGCAGAAATGCACCGGTGCAGACGGACATGGTTACATCGGCATTCCTGCTCGACTTGCGAATCCAATCCAGCATGGCTTGACTGTGTCCATGCTGAGCTGGAATCACGATAATCTTGGGAGCAGGGGCATTGCTGAGAGTGTAATCAGGGACGATAGTCAGGCCGCCACTGGCTCGAATAGGCTTAGTCGTTTCGGCCACGGTGTAAAGACGGAACGCGTCCTCCATGCGGCCAGGCACGCTGACATCTTGAAAGACCTCCCAGGGTCCGCAGAAATCGATTACCACCGCACCCTCGGAGAGCAGAAAGCCAACCGGAATGCTGCCTTGAGCCGGCGGCTTCAGGGGATTGGCGGTGGAGGACGACTGGGTTCCGTCGATTGGACTCGTGGCGGCCGAAAGTTCGACGAATGGCGACGCAGGCACTGCTGCCATCAGGCCCAGCAGTGCTGATTTTTCAAGGAAGTCTCTTCGCTTCATTAGTATCTCTCCAGGTTTAGGACACACCAGGCTGACTTGGCGATTTGGACGGATTAGTAGCCATCATGGTTAGCATAAGCGCAACAAAAATAATCCCGAATGACCGCACCCTGCCCGGCACCTTTCACCTGTCTTTATGCCCCCTTTATTTACACTCTGCTAATAGTTCTCCTCTAGGTTGATCGGACTGCTACGATGAAGGTCTTGCGCGCACATGCAGATTAACAGCAGCACGACCGGAACCTCGAAGGGTGCTGGTGTAGCTTCGGAAGCAATCATCCGGGCATCGAAGGTGGAGAAGTTCTACGGGCAACCGCCCGATCCCGTGATCCAGGTGATCGCGCCCACCGATCTTGCCATCTATCCCGACGAGATCGTTACGCTGCTCGGCCCCTCCGGATCCGGAAAATCCACACTTCTGCGCATGCTGACTGGACTGGCCAAGCCATCGGCTGGCGAAGTGTTCTGGCATGGCAAGCCGGTGCGGGAATGTTCCCCTAACGTGTCGATCGTATTTCAGAGCTTCGCCTTATTCCCCTGGCTCAGCGTGATCGAGAATGTGGAGGCTCCCCTGAAAGCCCGGGGAGTGAATGCGCTGGAGCGCCGCAAGCGAAGCCTGCGCATAATCGACACGGTCGGTCTGGATGGATTCGAAGCCGCCTATCCCAAGGAACTTTCGGGCGGAATGAAGCAGCGGGTGGGCTTTGCGCGGGCGCTGGTGGTCGAGCCCGAGGTCCTGTTCATGGACGAGCCGTTCTCTGCGCTGGATGTCCTCACCGCCGAGAATCTGCGCAGCGAATTGCTGGAGCTGTGGGGAAAACGCGCCATTCCGACGCGCGCCATCTTTATTGTCACCCACAATATTGAAGAAGCGGTCCTGCTCGCCGATCGAGTGATCGTCCTGGGCAAAAATCCGGGATCCATTCGAACCGATTTCCGCATTGCGCTGCCGCGTCCGCGCGATCGCAAAGCTGCCGATTTCATCAGCTACGTGGATTACATCTACAAGGTCTTGATGGCTCCCGGGAAACTTCCGCAACTGCCCGGAGCCGCTGCCGAGGAAGCTGCCAAGCTGACGAAGGTGCAGCGCTATGAAATGCTGCCCCACGCGCGTCCGGGCGGCATTGCGGGGCTACTAGAGTTGATCGAAGATTACGACGGCAAAGCCGATATGTATCGCCTTGCCGATGCTCTGCCCTTCGAAATCGACGATCTGCTGCCGATTATCGAGGCTGCCCGCCTTCTGGGATTCGTAAAGGTCGAAGAGGGAGATGTGGAAATTACTCCTGCGGGCCGCGAATTCGCCGATGCCGAAATCCTCCGCCAGAAGGAGTTGTTTCGGCAGGCAGCCCTCGATAACGTAACTCTGATCCGCCAGATCTACCGTACGCTGGAAGCCAAGCGCGACCACTCCGCACCGGCCGATCTGTTTCACGACACGCTCGATGAACAGTTCAGTGAGGACGAGACACTCCATCAGTTGGATACGGCTATCAACTGGGGCCGTTACGCCGAGTTGTACGAGTACGACGCCGATCGCAAGCGCTTCATCATCCATGATGAGCGGATCCCGGAACACGCGGGAGGAGCTCGTTGATCCAGGTCCGCACCTTTGCGCGATCACTGGTCCGTTATCGCACCTGGTCGGCGTTTCTGGATATTGCTGCCACTCTCCTGGGATTCGCGCTGCTGTTTTATGCGGTGGTCTTCGTCGCGCGCTATTGGTTCGGAAATCCCGTTCCCGTGGCTGAAATTTCACGCTCTCCCAAGGCCCTTCCCGCCTACGCGTTCTATTCCCTGGTCCGCATCTTCGCCGCGTATTTTCTGAGTTTGCTCTTTGCGCTGGGATACGGCTACATCGCCGCCTACAACCGCAGACTGGAAGCGCCGATGATCGCGGTGCTTGACATTTTGCAGTCGATCCCGGTTCTGAGTTTTCTGCCTGGAGTGATGCTGGCAATGGTGGCTCTGTTCCCCACTCGCCAGTTAGGCCTGGAACTGGGATCGATCATTCTTATCTTCACCGGCCAGGTCTGGAATATGGCCTTCAGCTTTTATTCCTCCTTGAAGAACATCCCCCGCGAACTCCGCGAAGCCACCAGGATTTACCGCTTTAGCCCCTGGCAGCGTTTTTTTCAACTCGAGCTTCCCTATAGCGCCATCGGCCTGGTGTGGAACTCCATGGTGTCGGTGGCTGGAGGCTGGTTTTTTCTAATGGCCTGCGAGATGTTTGTCCTGGGCAATCGCGATTTCCGTCTGCCCGGCCTCGGTTCGTACCTGCAGACCGCGGCCAGCGCTGGCGACACTTCTGAGATGATCTGGGGCCTTGCCGCCATGATCGCCGTCATTCTTCTGCTTGATCAACTCGTCTGGCGGCCGCTAATCGCTTGGTCCGACAAGTTCAAATTCGAGCAGGTAGAAAGCTCGGTGGTGCCGCGCTCCCCGCTGATCGCATGGATCAAGAATTCCCGTATCCTGGGGATAATGCGCAAGAAATGGTTTGCTCCGCTCAGCGAGCGCCTGGTGATGCGTTTTGCGCACCGCAGTGAGGAGCCCACAACCCAGGAAGCTGCGAATGGAAAATTCAAAAGGATTGCCGGCATAGTGCTTGCCGTGGCGGCTTTAGGGGCCGTGGTTTATGCACTCATACATAGTGTCATCCTGCTGGGACGAATCAGCAGTGGCGAATTGGAATTGACGGTCAAGAGCGCGATAGCGACCTTCCTGCGAGTTACCGCCTCCCTCTTGATCGCTTCGGCATGGACGATACCCACGGGGGTCGCCATCGGATTCCATCCGCGCTTGGCGCGAATTGCGCAGCCATTGGCACAAATCGCGGCATCGATCCCCGCCACGGCATTGTTTCCCGTGTTGCTGGTGGCGATCGTTCGGCTTGGAGGAGGGTTAGGTATTGGCTCGATCCTGTTGATGCTGCTGGGAACACAGTGGTACATCCTGTTCAACGTCATTGCCGGCGCTTTGGCAATTCCCTCCGACCTTCGCGAGGTGGGAGGCATTTTCCGCTTTAGCAACCGGGAGCGCTGGATGACGGTGATCCTCCCCGGAATTTTCCCCTACCTCTTGACCGGCCTGGTTACAGCCTCTGGTGGCGCCTGGAACGCCAGCATCGTGGCTGAATATTTTCATCTGAAAGACCAGACGTACTCCACTCTCGGGCTCGGAGCGCAAATCAGCCGCGCTACCGACACCGGAAATTTCCATCTGCTTCTTCTGTCCACGGTGGTAATGGCTGGGCTGGTTGTTACGGTGAACCGGCTGCTGTGGAAGCCGCTATTCCGGCTGGCCGAGAACCGCTATCGGCTGGACGTGTGAGGCGCTGAAACTTTTGACCCTCCAAGCGCGTCCAATCTGGCATGCGAGTGTTTCGCACCATGGCGCTCCTATCGGGTCTGGTTGCATCCCTCGTGCTTACGAACCCAGCGAATGCCCAGGTAACCAATCCCGTAGTGCTGGAACTATTCACATCTGAGGGGTGCTCGAGCTGTCCTCCGGCAGATGCTCTGCTGATGAAACTCGAACAGCCGGGCGCGGTTGCGGGAGCCGAGATCATCGCACTTGCTGAACACGTCGATTACTGGAACGATCTGGGCTGGAACGACCGCTTCTCGTCTCATGCACTCACCCGGCGGCAAGGACAGTATGCTTCCAGATTTTCGCTGAATTCGGTCTACACACCGCAATTGGTAATCGACGGGCGCTTTGAAACCGTCGGAAGTGATTCGGCTGTAGTCCTGCGCAAGATTGCTCAGGCAGCAACCAAACCGAAGCCGGCGAAGATTAGCCTGATCTGGAAGACGTACGCAACTGCGTCGTTACCTGAGAGCAAAGGTGGAGCTGCGGATACTGCGGATAACGATCTGCCAGGATCGAGGTCGCTTGCCATAGACGTTCATCAGGCTGGTCCTGGTCATGCGCGAGTATTCTTGGCGCTTACGGAAAGCGGTCTCAGTACATCTGTTGCTGGTGGTGAGAACGGCGGAAGGGTGTTGCATCATCCCGCGCTGGTGCGGTCTCTACGTGACTTAGGTCAGCTCCGGGACGGGAATTTCAGCCAGAATCTGCAAGTCCCCATCGATCCCCAGTGGAAACTGCAGAATCTGCGAGTTGTTGTCTTTGTTCAGCAACCGGAAAGCGGAGAAATTCTGGGAGCAGCTGCGCTGAATTATCACTAACCAAGAAAAAACGTAGGGCCCATTCCTAAACATACACCTACAACATCCCGCCGGTTTCGAGCGTCAGCACATTCAACGCCTGCTCCAGTTTGAGGATCGCCTGATCGAGTTCTGGATGCTTCTCCAGCCGCTCGCGTAAGGCGGTCAGTAAGTGATGCGCATCGGCCACCTGTTGCGCGGCCTGGGCTTTTTGTTTTGACACTGCAGACTTGGATTCGCTCGCCATAATCATCCTCCCTAGCCATTACTAGATTATCGCTCCTGATCGCTTAGACCGCTCGCGTAGTTTCGCGACGTTACGAACCAGAAGCGGTTCAGCCCAATTCGGCCCCGAACAATTCTAGTTATCCAGGAAAGCGCAAATTGCTAATGAGTGGCGACTATTCGGCGCTATGATTGTGCCAACTCGGCTTCCAATTGGGCTTCGAGTCGGGTCCCTTTCAAAACTCAAAGGTAAGGGCGGCTTTGTTCCAGCCACTGGTTTGCCCCATGCACGCCGGGGAGGTATTCAGAATGGACAGGGCTGAAGCGCGCGGACCGGATCTGCAGTTGTGCCACGGGACTCTCCAGCAATTTCCATTCACTTCTCAGGTGTACAGAACTCGAAGTTGGCGTCGTTCTTCCTTCCTTCAAACGGCCACAGCATGAGGAGTAGTTGCATATGCGTAGTCGCGCGTTCGCTCTCGTCTCCAAGCTAATCATCGGTGGATTGGTTCCGCTTTGGCTGCTAGCGGGAGTAGCGACCTCACAGGAATCGAGCGAGCAGACTGCTGCTCGGCTGCAAGAATTGACGCATTCGCTGGTTCAGCTCAGTCAGCGCCAGCCCTCAGGTCGGCCACAATCCGAAACTCTGGGCGATCAGGCTGAGGCTCTGGCACGCGTCCGCTCTCAGCTTTGGCTGCAGTTGGCGGCCACCTCGCCCGCAGACGCACTGCGTCTCAGCCTTCCTCCTGACGTAGTTTCGACGCTGCACGAATCCGCCAAGCCATTTGTGGAGACAGATGCCAGGCACAGCGGACAACTCGAAGTCATGGTGGAGGATTACGCCGACCGCCATCGCATGCGCTATTTCCTGAAGGCTCGGGATCAGAAGCTTGAACTCTATTTTGCTGCCAATCCGCCGGAACACATCCTCAGCGGTGCGATGGTGCAGGTTCAAGGCAAGCAATTGGGAAACGTCCTGCTGATGGAATCAGCGCAGAACCTTGCTCCCCAAAACCTGTCTCAGACCGCAGCCAGCGGAACACCGGCACCATTGACTAACACCTTTGGGGTGCAATCCACGATCGTCATCCTGGTGAACTTCCAAGATAATCCGGTCCAGCCCTTTGACGTACCTACCACGCAGGATGTGGTCTTCAATCAGGTCAATGGCTTTTATATGGAGAATTCTCAAAATCAGACCTGGCTGGTTGGGGATGTGTTCGGCTGGTTCACCATTGCGGTGAGTAGCAGCAGTTGTGATTTTGCTCAGATTCAGAGCCAGGGCGAGGCGGCTGCAATCAATGCAGGCGCGATTCTCTCCAACTATAACCACTTCATATACGCGTTCCCGAATATTCCAGGGTGCGGTTGGGAGGGCTTGGCCAACCTGGGCGGTTCACCCGGTCATGCCTGGGTCAACGGCTTCATGAATCTGCAGGTCGTAGGGCACGAAATGGGCCACCAGTTTGGACTCCTGCATTCTCACTCACTGGATTGCGGTGGCCTCACTCTCGGCAGCAACTGCACGAAGATCGAGTATGGCGATGCTTTTGACATCATGGGCCACACGGTTGCTGGACACTTCAATGCCTTTCAGAAAGAGCGGCTGGGATGGCTGAACTATGGGTCCTCCCTGCCCATACAGTTCATCCAGAGCAGCGGAACTTACACCATTGCGCCTTATGAAGACCTTTCACCGGGACCGAAAGCTTTGAAGCTGCTGCAAAGCGTCGATCCCAGCACTGGCTTCACGACTTACTACTATGCTGAATACCGTCAGGATCTGGGATTCGACAGCGTGCTCAGCCCATATCCTGCGTCCACGCAGGGAGTGCTGATTCACAGCGGCGATCCTTCCTCTCCCAACAACCTATATCTGCTGAATATGAACCCCAAGGACACCACGTTCTATACGGCCGCATTGGCAGTGGGAGAGAATTTCAGCGATCCCACTTCCGGTGTTTCACTCACAACGGTCAAGGCCGATGCCAAAGGGGCGGTGGTCAATGTCACTCTCAATCCTCCGGCTTGCGCTCCGGCGAATCCCGCGATAACCATTTCTCCATCGCAAAGTGCTCAGGTTGCGCCCGGCACCACTGTTCAGTTCACAGTAACGGTAACTGACCAGGACAGCTACACTTGCAATCCCGCTACGTTCACTATGCGGGCCTTCCTGCCCAACGGGTTCACCTCAACCTTTACGAATGCATCACTGACCCTGGCTCCCGGAGCGACCGGACAAACGACGCTTTTTCTAACTTCGTCTCCGGGCACAGCCAGCGGCTCCTATAGCTTCACAACTGTGGCAGCAAACGCACCGTACGCCAGTGGCATCAACGGCACTTATGTGGTCACAAACGCTGGCGATTTCTCCATCTCCGCTAATCCATCTTCTGTGAGTATTCCTCAAGGCGGAAATGGTTCCACCACGATCAGCACTGCAGTCAGCGGCGGTTTCTCGTCAGCGCTGACGCTCTCGGCCTCAGGCTTGCCGTCGGGAGCAACCGCAAGCTTCAGTTCGTCCGCTCTGCCTGCGCCTGGCAGCGGCAGTGTGACTTTGATTTTCACCGTTGGCGCAAGCGTCCCCGTCGGCTCCTACGCGGTCACTGTGAATGGAGTGGGCACAGGAGTAAACCACAGCACGAATGTAACGCTTTCGGTAACAGCCCCAGGCTCGCCGCCTCCACCGCCTCCGCCTCCCCAGATTTCCGGACCAATTCCCCAGAGTGGCTGGAAACTGCTCTACGTTGACAATCAGGAGACCGTCTGCGGATCTTACGGCGGCGCCAATGCCTTTGACAGCGACCCGAATACGATGTGGCAAACCCAGTACTGCAACGGCAGTCCATCCGTTCCGCATGAGATTCAGATCGACCTCGGAGCCACTTATCCCATCTCCGGTTTTCGCTACAAGCCGCGACAGGACGGCAGATCCAGAGGCAACATCAAACAGTACGAATTCTATGTAAGCCTCGGTGGCACGAATTGGGGCTCGCCAGTGGCCTCTGGCAACCTCATCACCAGTGCCTCCGATTCGTCCGAGAAGTCGGTCACATTCAGCACTGTAGTCTCCGGCCGGTACGTGCGCTTGCGAGCGATCAGTGAAGTGAACGGCGGTCCGTGGACCAATGTGGCAGAACTGAACGTGCTGGCGAGCGGCAGCACCTCCGGCGGCGGCAACAGCAACCCAACCGTGGCGAGCTTGACGCTTACTCCCAGCTCCGTAGCCGGAGGCAGTTCTTCGACGGCAACCGTCACCCTCAGCGCAGCAGCTCCTGCCGGTAGTGCGCAGGTCGGCCTTTCCAGCGGGACCCCTAGTGTGGCTAGCGTCCCCGCTGCGGTGAACCTCGTGCAAGGTCAGACGAGCACGACTTTCACCGTGACTACCACCGCCGTCAATTCCCCCACGAGCTCAGTAATCACCGCAAGCTACAACAACTCCAGTGCCAGCGCTACGCTGGGAGTTACGTCCTTAGCGCCGCAGCCCGACTTCACCATCGCCGCTAACCCTATTGCCGTAACGGTCTCTCCCGGCGGTTCCGGAACTTCGACCGTGACTACTACCGTGACCGGAGGCTTCAACAGCGCCATCAGCCTTAGCGCGAGCGGCCAACCGGCAGGAGTGACCGCCACCTTTAGTCCGGCTTCGATTCCCGCTCCGGGCCAGGGCAACTCGACCATGAATATTTCTGTTGGCCAGAACACCGCACCCGGCACTTACACCCTGAACGTGGGAGCGACTGGCGGCAATATCGGCAAAAATGCTTCCGTCACCTTGACGGTGGTAAACACGCCCCCACCGCCGCCGCCCGGATCATCTCCTAGGTCGATCCCGCAGAACGGCTGGAAGCTGCTGTATGCGGATAGCCAGGAAACCTACTGCGGCAATTACGCTGCCACGAACGCTTTCGATGGAAACTTTAGTTCGATGTGGCAGACCCAGTACTGCAGCGGAAGCCCAGACCTGCCCCATGAGATTCAGATTGACCTGGGCGCCACTTACAATGTCGCCGGATTCCGCTATCTTCCGCGTCAGGACGGAAAGGCCCGAGGCAAAATCACTGCCTTCGAGTTCTATGTCAGCACCGACGGCGTCAATTGGGGTGCTGCCTCCGCTACAGGAACGCTCATTACGAACTCGACCGACGCGGCAGAGAAGCAGGTGCTGCTCGCCGCGCCTCTGGCTGCCCGCTATGTCCGTTTTCGCGCCCTCGGCGAGATCAATGGTGGTCCCTGGACCTCAATGGCAGAGCTGAACATGCTGCAGCAATAAAAGAAGCAGTCAGCAATCAGAAGCGGTCTCATAAATGGGTAACCCGATGCGTCAGTAGCTCGCTAAAGCCCGGACTTCCGTAGCTTTGCGGAGCTCGAATGTTTACTACTTTGGTTTTATGAGACAGCTTTGCGGTAAGTGCGGCGTGGCATGGGACACACAATGCAATCGATCGATCCCGCCCTTTCGTGCTGCAATACCCGGCACCAATTACAGAAGTATTACAAACGCTCTCGCAGCCTCCTGATAGCCTCGCTACATCAGCCGACAGAATCTGCTCTGCGAAATTCAGAAATAAGTCCCAAAGACAGCAAAGAGGACCAAGAACGATGAAATGGTTTAAGCACGATCGTACGTTCAGCGAGCCGCTGAGCCCCATCACCACCTTTTTTATGGTGATCTTTCACATAGGAGCCATTGTGGCCCTGTTCATGTTCAGTTGGAAGGGGCTGGCTCTGGCGGCTTTTCTGTGGTTTGTCTCTGGCTGCCTCGGCATCGGAATGGGATATCACCGCTTGCTCACCCATCGTGGATACAAAACCTACAAGTGGGTGGAATACTTCTTCACGACATGCGCTACTCTCGCTCTTGAAGGCGGGCCTTTCTTCTGGGTGGCGACGCACCGCGTGCATCATCAGAACACGGACAAGGAAGGCGATCCCCACACCCCCCACGACGGCGGCTTCTGGTCCCACATGGGCTGGATCATCACCGGCCGGGCGATGCACAACAATTCTGTCGACGTGCTGCCCTATGTTCCGGACCTGCGCAAAGACAAATTCCATACCTGGATCAGCAAATGGCATTGGGTGCCCATCACTGTTTTGGGGTTAGTGATTCTGGCGATCGGCGGTTGGAAATATTTGATGTGGGGCATTTTTCTGCGCACAGTGGTGGGCCTGCATTCCACGTGGCTGGTGAATTCAGCCACCCATATGTGGGGAACGCAGCGCTTCCTCACCGGTGACAGCTCCAAGAACAGCTTTTGGGTAGCTATCCTTACGTTCGGGGAAGGGTGGCATAACAACCATCATGCGCACCCGCAATCCGCGCGGCAC
The DNA here is from genome assembly GCA_035624455.1 of Terriglobales bacterium. NCBI lineage: Bacteria > Pseudomonadati > Acidobacteriota > Terriglobia > Terriglobales > Terriglobales bacterium. The sequence goes on along the minus strand of DASPRM010000052.1, from coordinate 9,722 downwards.
GGACTCGCCTGGTACGAAGTCGATATCAACTGGTACGGCATCTGGTGCATGAGTAAGCTCGGGCTGGCCTGGGATATTAAACTGCCTAAGCTCAAGCCCGAACCGGAATCCAGTCCGGCTCTCCCAACCGCTCTCCCAGTTCCGGCCGCACAAGAACTAGTCACAGCCGGCTCGGGCGACTAGCCGCAAACTTAAGAAGCCATCTTAGAAGAGCGCGCCTGCCCCCTCAATCGCCTGAGGGGTAAGAGAGAGCATGGGGTTAGTTCCCCACCCCTCTTAGGCAACTCGGTGGAGGACAATAAGATCTCCCGAATCGGCAGTCAAATTCGTGGGCACGAAGAGGCGACCATCGTGGTAGTCCATACTGCCGATCTTCGGCAGATTGAGGCGTAGAGGGTCGCGCTCGTTGGTGTCGTTCGCCCGCTCCTCATTGACGTCCTGGGTGCCTGCGATCGTAGAGATGACCCCGGTTACGCCATCGATCATTCGAACGACGTGATTGAAACGGTCACCGATGTACACGTTCCCATACTCGTCCACTGAGAGGGCGATCGGACCATCGAACTTCGCCTGTGGATTCCCGCCGAAACGTGCAATTCGCGCGTTTCTCCCGTCACCCTCATATCCCGGCTGGCCATCGCCCGCGATCGTGGTTACGCAGCGCCGGGCTATATCGATAACACGGACCGCGAAGTTGCGGCTGTCCAGCAAATAGATTGTGTTATTCGGACCTCGCCGTATGTCGTAAATCCAGCTAAAGCGTGACCCGCTGAAAGGTACGGGATCCGCCTGAAACCCGAAAGTTCCATCGCCGAGCACCTCGACGGAGTGGCCACCTGAGTCGAACCGCCAGAGTCGGCAACCGCTTACCTCGTTCACCCAGATGTAACCCTCCGCATCGACGACGCAGTTGCCCATGTTCACCATGCCGAGCGCATGCCCATCAACGAGCAGCCGCGCGGTCATTGTGGACAGATCGATGCGGTACAACTCGGCAGTCTTAAAGTTCGACACCACCAGCGCTTCATCGTGCAGAACATCGACGTACATGGGGAATTCGAGGGGCGCCTGAATGTTCGGCACGTCAGCGAACACTGGTTTTGCCGCGACGGTCCACTTAAGGCGATCGTTCTCACCAGCGAGGCCCATGAAGTGTTTCGCGTGAAGAACTGCGAAGTAGCGGCCCCGCCTGTCATAGAAACCGAAGTGGGCCAGGCCGTTCTTGACGGTATCCCGTCTGAAGTCGAAATGCACGATCTGGTCGATGATCCAGTTGACCATTTGTCACCTCAGCGGAATATAACGCAGCTTTTCCACAAAACTGACGATTGATCTTGAATTCGTACCAGCGCTTCTGCCAGAGACAGATACCCACTGAAGCAAGAGAAAGCTTGAGTGGGCCACCTGGACCTAATCGCTTCGACATTTCGTGAATGCCATGGACCGCAGGCGCCCCCTGCGGTTCTTGCTTCTGGGGCCGGCCCATCTACTACAATTTTGGCTGATTCCCATGCGCATAGCCAGCCGCGGCAAGACGATCGCGTTCTTCATCACCCTGAGCGCCTGCCTGGTGGGGCTGGCGGTAACGCTTAATGTTGGCTGGATCATCCTTAACTGGCGCGAAATTGTTCCCCTGGTGCTGGGAGTCATCTTTTTCGGAGTCATCATCGCCGGCCTGGTAGTCAACACGATCTTCCTCGTCCGGGAAATCCGCCGCAACGAACAGCAGGACAGCTTCCTCAACGCCGTCACCCACGAGCTGAAGACTCCCATCACCTCCATACGCCTTTACCTGGAGACGCTGGAGCGGCGCCATCTGGAGGAGGCGCAGCGCCAGCAGTTCTACCGCGTCATGCTGGAAGATACCGAGCGGTTGCTGGGAACAGTGGAGCAGGTCCTGAAAGCCGGCGAGGAGCGCCACGGGACGCGAAGCAAGAATTGGCGCGAAGTGGATTTTTCCAGCCTGGTGCGCGATGCCCTGGAGCTGGCGCGCCTCCGCCACAACCTGCAGCCGGAGACGCTGCGCTTCGGAACTGAGCTGCCCCAGGGCGTGACACTGCTGGGAAACTCGGACGAACTCCGCACCGCGGTGGCCAATGTCTTTGACAATGCGGTGAAATATTCGGGCGAGAAAAAGGACATTGTCGTTGACATCCTCACGCCCGACATCGACACCGTCTTGCTGCGCGTGCGCGATAACGGCATTGGCATTCCGCGCGGAGAGCTGAAACGCATATTCAAGCGCTTCTATCGTGTAACCCACCCGGGCACGGGTCAGGTGAAGGGCACAGGACTGGGTTTATTCATCGTGCGCTCGATTGCCCGCCGCCACGGAGGTGAAGCATTCGCCGAGAGCGATGGCGAAGGCCACGGGAGTACGTTTACCTTGCGCTTCCCCAGGATCTATCGCGTATGAACCGCATCCTCGTAGTCGAAGACGAAGCTCACCTTGCCGAGGGGCTGCGTTTTAACTTGGAGGCCGAAGGCTATTTCGTTGCTGTCAGCAGCAATGGCGAAGATACCCTGGCCAGGCTGCTACAGAACAAAGAAAACTTCGATGCCCTGGTTCTGGACGTCATGCTGCCGGGAAAAGATGGTTTCGCCGTAGCACACGAGTTGCGCGCAGCTCAGAACTATATTCCCGTACTGATGTTGACCGCTCTCGGCCGCCCGGAAGATGTGCTCAAAGGGTTCGAATCCGGCGCCGACGACTATCTCTCCAAGCCCTTCAATCTCGCCATTCTCACAGCGCGCCTGGGAAGCCTGCTGCGCCGTAAGACCTGGACACAAAATAACGGCGCCGCAGAGGCGTCCTCCTCAGCTCCGCCTGACCTATTCACCTTCGAGGGTAAGACAGTCGACTTTCAGAATCTGCAATTGCGCAGCGGAAAACAGGTAATCCAGCTCACCTTGATGGAGCTGGAGCTTTTGCGCTACCTGATTCGCAACAGCGGACGCCCAGTTTCGCGCAAGGCGATTCTGGAAGATGTCTGGAATTTGCGCGAGGATACCGATACCCGCGCCATCGACAATTTCATCGTGCGCCTGCGCCGCTACATTGAACCCAACCCCAGCAAGCCACGCTATCTGCTCACCGTCAGGGGACTGGGATACCAGTTCGTACCCAATCCGAAAGGATAGAGCAGGGACCATACCTCGCTATCAAAATCAGAAATAGGCGAGGCCATCGGATCTCACAGAAATTGTTTAGTGAAAATAACCCGACTCGGTCAATCCAGCGCGATCTGCATGTCCTTGTTCTTCTCGCACTTGATATTGAGCACGATTTTCCCATTCTCGGGGAAGTTGCCCGCTATCGCTTTGGACTGATCATATTTCTCGTCGGCCGACTGCACCCTCACCCGCACCCGGTGTTTGCCCGCGGATACCGTGAGTTCATGAGCGAATGCCCCATGAATTTTCCGGAAGATGCCCAGGCGCTTCTTGACGTCTCCCTGGAATGTATCGCTATATACCTTCGCGCCATCGATCCATATAGTCATGGTGCCTTCGGCGAGCTGATGCTCAACTCCCAGCTCCAGGGTGGCAGGAGCAACTCGCGCAGGCGCCGGAATGAATGCGACTGGCTTGGTGACCTGCGGAGCTGCGGAGGGCTCCGCCTCTAACCCAGGTGTGCTGGCGACGGAACTAGACGCCATCGCGGACAGATCCGCCCCCGAATTGCCCGGCCTCGGAGAGCCCTTCTTAGCGCCAGTGACGTGCCCGGCAGTGTTCCTCTCTGACTGCAGTTGGGAATGCGTTTGGACGGAAGCCCTGGCGTCGGCTGCAGGCTTCTGGCTTGCTGGTTTCGTCGAGTTGGCTGCCTGCATCGGTATCCCGGGCGCAGCCACCGAACCAGTACTGTTTGGCATCTTCACGGCCGAGTGTGCGGCTCCGGCCGGCATCGCCCGCGACGAACGATGCTGCGCTCCCCTCACCGTTAGAGCGGCAACCAACAAAACTGAACTAAGAAGCGCGAAATACCACTTAGGAGAGATCGGGGGAGTCGTGGTCAGCAGTTTGCGGATGGAGAGATTGCATTTCTTACCCCAAGCCTGTGCGGATCGCACCCATAGCTGTTGCCATTTCCTGATCTGTTGAACTACAGAATCGGTTCGCCATAGCTGCAACAGACGTGCCCAGGCAGACCTCTGGGTGTCGGCCAGCAGCCCTCGGGCCCCGACCCGCATCGTGCGGGCCGCAGGCGACCCTGTCGTCGCGACACTCTGAGACGCTGGCCTTGCGGAGACATGGCTCACGCTTGCAGGCAGGACTGCGGGAATTGGATTCTGTCCAAGGCTCAATTCCTGCCGCACCTGGCAAATGCTCGTTGCCATTTCCGCGCCTGTCTGATACCGCCGGGCGGGATCTTTGGCCATGGCCTGGCTCAAGATCCTGTCCACCTGGGGTGGGAGTGCAATGTTGTAGGTGGCCGCCGGCAGAGGGGCGCGATGCATGACCTTGAACTGAACCGTGCTGTTTCCATCGCCCTGGAAAGGCCTGTGGCCGGTCAAGAGCGTGTATAGAACCACTCCCAAAGAGAACAGGTCAGATCGGCCATCTACCTCGGCGCCTCGCAGTTGCTCCGGCGACATATAGGCCGGCGTGCCAAGCAACTCTCCCGCCTTCGTAGACGTGGTGAGATCCATTTTGGCGATGCCAAAGTCGGTGATCTTGGCGTGCCCATCTTCGGTGACGATGATGTTCGCCGGCTTGATGTCGCGATGCACCACCCCTTGACCATGCGCATAGCCAAGAGCGTCCGCCAGTTCTTCGATGAGCTGCAGGGCGGTATCGCAAGGCAGGCCTTGCGGAGCCGTAGAAAGCAATTTCTTGAGCGATTGACCGGGTACGTACTCCATCACGATGTACGGACTGCGAGTCGTGCCTTCCTCACTTACATCGAAGATGGTCACAATGCGGGGATGGGATAGGCGGCCTGCGGCCTGCGCCTCGCGAAAGAACCGTTCCCGATATTCGGCTTCTTCGTCGACTTCGAGAGCGGCCAGAGAAACGGTTTTAATGGCTACCAGCCGGTTAATTTTGGGGTCGTGGGCCTGGTAGACAACACCCATGCCTCCCCGCCCCAATTCGGCCAGGATTTCGTATCTTCCTAAAGACACGCCGCCGCGAGTTCCTGTGGGCATATGGCCACGCTTGGCCGGGGATGTGCCAGAGCTAAGAGTAACGCTGAACTCCTCAACAAGCTTGTCTCTATAGGGAAGAAGCGGTAACTGAAGTAACGTTGAGACTATCCTGATTTGGCAGTTTGCCCAGAACCGTAACAAAAATATGGAGCTAGTGGTTTTGTGTATTGACTGTTTTGGCGTTTAGTCCTGTCGCTCGGCCAACGACGTTCGTGTGTTGCCCGGCTGGATCGACTGACCTATCGTTTCCCCAACGGTCATGGAAGAAAGCCCACAACCCGTGATCGGTACCCAAGCGGTAGAAAGACGCAGCGAACCGCGCACACCAGCCTGCGAGCCTGTAACCGTCGTGGTCGAGCAAACAGACGGGCACGTAGAATTTCCCGCGTTTCTGGTCGATCGCAGCCAGCGCGGCCTGTGCATTCGTCACCAATTCAAACAACTGCCTCCCGGACGCCGCTTGCGCGTCTCGCTCGCCGGTGACGATCTCCACACCGAGGTGGTCTGGAACTGGTCCGTCGGAGAGTTGGTGATGTCCGGCCTTCGCCTGCTCTAGCTTGTGAACCTCGACACCCGCCTTTAAGATAACCCTACCGTCACAGTCTCCATGGGCCCAATCAGCTCATTCGTTCGGTTTCCAGACGAAACCGCAGTTAAAGTTGCAGGTTCGCGAGCCGTCGCCAATATTCATTCTCGGATTGCAGCATGTATTGCCGCGAAATGTTCTATGCAGCCATTCCCCGGAGGCAAATCTGATGAAGAGGTCGCAGTCCACAATTTTGTTGCTGCTGGTGGTAGGAATCTCGGCGGCATGCGCCCGGAAGGCAGGCACACAAAATCAGGTGGAGGCTGCCGGGCCGAACAATCAGGCGTCTGGTTCATCGCAAGCCGACCAGCACTTATCGAGTGCTGGCGACGCTACGTTCCGTTCCTGGATCGATGCCGGAACGCTGGCCAGCCTTAAGTGGCCGAACTTTTCCGACTACCGTGCTCACGTTCAGCACTTCTACGGTCCAAGCAATTACGCCCTCGCCTGGATCCGTAATTCACAGCCGACGCCGCAGGCGACCGAAGTGATCGCGGTCTTGCAAAATGCCGACAATAAGGGTCTCCATGCGGAGGATTATGACGGTTCGCGCTGGGCGGCACGCGTAGACAAGCTTCGGCCAGCAACCTCGGCCCCCGCGGACATCGACCTTGCCGAGTTCGATCTTGCCCTGACGGTTTGCCTCATGCGCTATATCTCCGATCTGCATATCGGCAGAGTCAATCCCCACTACTTTCACTTCGGGTTTGATATCGAGCACAAGAAATACGACCTTCCTGACCTGGTACGCGAGCAGGTGCTCACCGCAACTGACATCACCACAGCCCTGGCACATGTCGAGCCTCCTTTTCCCGGATATCAGCGCACTCAGAAAGCATTGGAGATCTATCGCAAGCTGGCCAGCCAGGACGATGGAGAGGCGCTTCCCGTGCCTGCTAAGCCGATCCCGCCCGGGCAGCCCTATACCGGGGTACCCCGCCTCACGCGCCTGCTGCGCTTGCTTGGTGACCTTCCCGCCGATGCCCAGGTCCCTCCTGACTCGAATATTTACTCGGGACCGCTGGTTGATGCCGTCAAGCATTTTCAGCAACGACACGGCCTGGATACAGACGGCCGCATTAATGCGGCCACGGTCCAACAACTCAATGTGCCGCTGAGCCAGCGAGTGCATCAGCTTGAACTCACGCTGGAGCGCTGGCGCTGGGTTCCGCATGATTTTCCGCGTCCGCCAGTTGTGGTCAACATTCCGGAATTTCGCGTGCGAGGAGTGAACCGTGAGGGCCACGTAGAGCTGACGATGAATGTGGTGGTCGGCCGGGCCTATCGCAGCGAAACGCCAGTATTCTCTGACAACATGGAATATGTGATTTTTCGTCCTTATTGGAACGTAACCCCCAGCATCCAGCGCAGCGAAATGGTCCCAAAGCTCACCAAGGACCGCGACTACCTGGCAAAACACGATCTGGAGGCCTACAACAGCAAAGGGGAGGTAGTGGCCTCCGCCCACGTGAGTAACGAAGTTCTCGAACAGCTGCGCTCGGGAAAGCTGTCCATCCGCCAGCGGCCCGGCCCTGAGAATGCTCTCGGTCCGGCCAAGTTCATCTTCCCCAACCAGTACAACGTCTATTTGCACGGCAGTCCGGCGCACGAACTGTTCGCCCGCTCGCGTCGCGACTTTTCTCATGGCTGTATACGCGTGGAGGATCCCATGACCATGGCGCTGTGGGTTTTACAGGACCAGCCAGATTGGACGCGGCAGAAGATCCAGGCGGCAATAGACGGTACCGTGCCGGTGCAAGTTAATCTCAAGCAGAAGATTCCAGTTCTAATCGTGTACGCGACTGCCGTGGTACTCGAAAACGGTGATGTCGAATTCTTCGACGATATTTATGGGCACGACCGCGACCTGGAGGTGGTGCTGGCGAAAGGCTACCCCTATCCTGGCTAGAGTGATTTGGGGAGTCGAACAATAATTCTGAGGGTGCCCCGTTCAAGCGCAGCTTGGGCGGGGCCTTGACTTCCGATGATTATCGGCTATTAGAAAAAACGAGTTACCAGCGCCGCACCCGTCCCACGTCGACGTGGACGAAGTCCGAGGCGGCGTAGTAGCCCACGCCTCCACGGTGAAGCGCCAGGGCTGCGTCGCGCAGTTCCGAGGTCTTCACGCCAGGAATTCGGATATCAATCGCCATCGCCTGCATATGCAGGCTGTGCTGGGCGACTCCATGGCCGTGCGTGCGCAGATATTCGTTACTCCAGGGCGTGCGATAGCCGCAGATAATGTCGATTTCCGCTCCCGGTTTTCCAACTGCGGCAGTGAGATCGCTTAGCAGATCGAATACACGTGGGTCGTACTGATGGACGTCGCCGGTGCGGTGGTCGCGAAGGAAATCATTGAGCTGTGCAAGTGCGTCGGGGATGTATTCGTCACCACGACGGTAGACGATGTCGAGGCTCTCGCCAGTATGAGTGTGGAAGAGAATCAGCCGATGTTCCTGGCTGGTACTGGTTGTCACTACCTTCACTGGAGGCGTTGAGGTGGCAGGACCCGCTGCAACAACAGCCATTGATGCTATGAGAATCAAGCCAAGGCAAATGCCGCGTTTCTGAAATTTCCGTAAGGTACTGATCGCCATTAACAAATATCCCCTGAAACATCCAGGCCCGTGGCTTGCGACGGCCAGCGGGCCTGATCAATGCTTAATTATCCCAGTCCGCTTGCACGCCTGTCTATCAGGAAGAGTCAGGATGCCGTTACGGTCGATGGGGTCCCGCCAACCGCTGGCGTTACCGCCCCGCACTCCCCTCATCGGCCTATGACAGCCACTTGCCCTGCATTGTATCCTCGGGGCGTGTCGCGTCCCTCTGCGCCCGGCCGCTCACCGGCCACCGCTCTGTTGCTGGGCTTGCTGATTACGCTGGCGGCGGTGGTGGCTTACTCCTGGTACATTACGCGCCAGATCTCCGGCTTGCGTGAGTTACAGACCAACCTGGTTGACCGCAATAGGAAAGATTCCCTCCAGTTGCTGCGCATCCAGAACGACCTCAATTCCCTCGCCTTAGCCATGCGCGACATGCTCGACGCCGATGAGCCTTATCCGCTCACCGCCTGGGCAACGCAGTTTCAACGTGTGCGTACAGATCTTGAAGACGCGCTACGCCGTGAGGAGCAGTTGGCGGTGACTACGCGCACGCCCGAGCAACGCGAGTTTCTCAGCAACTCCCTGGCGCAGTTCTGGGATGCCGCGGATCGTATTTTCGCGCTGGCCCGTGATGGCAAGGAAGCCGAGGCTCGCACGCAGATCCGGCTCTCCCTGCAGGCACGCCAGGCGGCCCTGAGCACAGCGGTAGCACGTTTACTGGTGGAAAATAATGAGAGCGAAGAACTGGCGGCGCAGCGCATTAACCAGATCTATAGCCGCGTTCAACGGCAGGTGTATTTCTTTCTCACTGCCACCTTGATTGCTATCGCCCTCACCAGCCTTTATCTGATTCGTTCGAACCGCCGGCTGTTTACGCAACTGGCGGAGCTCTCCGAACAGCGCAGCGAGCTGGCGCAGAAGTTGATCGCCACTCAGGAATCTACCCTGCGTTACATTTCGCGGGAACTGCACGACGAATTTGGCCAGATCCTGACCGCCATCGGATCCATGCTTTCGCGGGCGGGAAATCATGCTCCTGAGGGATCGCCGCTGCGTTCCGAACTGCGTGAAGTCTCGGAAATTACCCAATCTACGCTCAATAACGTCCGCACCCTTTCGCAGGCGTTGCATCCCGTGACCCTCGACGAGTCGGGGCTGGAGAACACACTAGATTGGTACCTGCCCACGGTGGAAAGACAAACCGGAATTGTCATAAGCTATGAAAAGTCAGGCACGCCCTTTCCCGTGGATGGCAGCACGGGTATCCATATTTATCGCGTCCTGCAGGAAGCTCTCAACAACGTTGCGCGGCATTCCGGCGCCCGGCAGGCGTGGGTGCGGCTTCAGTTTCTGCCGGACGCGTTACAGCTCGAAGTTGAGGATCAC
>DASPRM010000051.1 GCA_035624455.1 Terriglobales bacterium | reverse complement strand
TCGCGCCGGTTGCAACAGCAGGCGAAGGGGCTGGATCTGATCGTGGTGGATTACCTGCAGTTGATGGCGGCCAGCCAGACCGGCGGCAATAAGCGCTATGAGAATCGGACACAGGAGGTGTCCGCGATTTCGCGCGGGCTGAAGCTGCTGGCAAAGGAAGTGGGGGTCCCAGTGGTGGCGCTCTCGCAGTTGAGCCGCGCACCGGAGAGCCGCACCGGGGATCATAAGCCGCAGCTCTCGGATTTGCGTGAGTCGGGATCGATTGAGCAGGATGCGGATTTGGTGGGCTTCATCTATCGGCCAGAGGTTTATGAGAAAGACGAAATCAAGAGACGCGAGCTGGAAGGCATAGCTGAATTGATCGTCGCCAAGCAACGCAATGGCCCGACCGGAAATGTGCCGCTGGCGTTTATCAAGAAGAGCACACGCTTCGAGACGCGTGTGCTGGGCGATGAGTTCGTGGAGTAGGGGTGAGTAGCAAAGCTTTGTGTGGCCCCCCCACTCAATTGCTCGTGGGCTGCTGTGTAAAGCTGAAACGCAAGGTCCTTCGACTCGGACGGGGATTGTTATCCCCCGTCCTCGCTCAGGATGACTGTGCTAGGGCCTGCTGCTGTGGGCGTGTCGGCCCCACACCAATTTGCGTCCACACATCACCGGACAGGAGTGTCCGCGCCACAGGAGTAACCGCCAACCTTTATAATCGCGGCATCGAGATCCTGTGAAGAAGGCCGGATGAGACCACTGTGGGCGGAAGTTTCCCTATCCAACCTCCGTCATAATTTTCGTGAAATTCAAAAGCATGTAGGTCCGAACACGCGGATCTGTGCGGTCACCAAGGCTCACGCCTATGGGCACGGCGCGGTGGAGTGCAGTCACGCGCTGGAGGCGGAAGGCGCGCAGTGGTTCGGCGTGACCTCGACCGAGGAAGGCGCCACAGTGCGCGATGCTGGAATTCGCGCGCGCGTGCTGTTGATGAGCGGCTTCTGGAGTGATGAAGAGGATGAGGTCGTCAGGCGCGATCTTACGCCAGCGGTGTGGGAACCATGGCATCTGGAACGCCTGGAGAAAGCTGCTGCAGGGGCGGGGCGAAGGGGATTTCCAGTTCACATCAAGGTGGATACGGGAATGGGGCGGTTGGGAGTGCAGTTGCCGAATCTGGAGCGCCTGTTGGATGCGCTGGCGGGAGCCGAGCACCTGCGGCTGGAAGGAGTGATGAGCCACCTGGCTTCGGCGGAGGTACTGGACGCTGCCGATGTCGCCGGGCAGGGCCGGAACTTCGAGATGGCAAAGAAGTCGGTGCTGGGCCGCGGGTTTTGTCCCGAGGTGTGGCACATTGCGAATACTTCGGCGATGGTGGGGCGACCGGAGTTGCGCATGGACATGGTGCGTCCGGGGCTGGCGCTCTATGGATACACGCTGCCGTTTGTGAAGAACGGCGGAAAGAGTTCGGTGTGGCCGTACTTTGATCTGAAGCCGGTGCTGTCGTGGAAGACGCGCATCATTTCGATTTCGCAGCATCCGGCAGGACAGGCGATCGGCTATGGGGGAACATACATCACGCCGGCTGCGGCACGTATCGCGGTGCTGCCGATTGGTTATGCGGACGGCCTGAACCGGCATCTCTCGTCGCGCGCGCGGTTCATTGTGCGCGACAGCTATGCTCCGGTGGTGGGACGGGTGTCGATGGACCTTACTACGATCGATGTCACCAACGTGTCTGCGGAATTGGGGGATGAGGTGATCGTGATCGGAGCGAGCGAGAACTGCGCAGTCACAGCGTGGGATCACGCGTGTTATGCCAATACGGTGGCGTACGAGATCCTGTGCAATATCGGGAAGCGGGTGCCGCGGAAGTATGTGCATTGCTGAGGGAAGGCGCCAATGGCTGTCGAGCTGCGCTCGACCTGAACGGACGGGACGTCCGTTCCCACGTGTTGTTGGGAACTGCAGATCCCTCAGGAAGCGGCGCCGCGGAAGTATGTGCATTGCTGAGGGAAGGCGCTAATGGGGGTCGAGCTGCGCTCGACCTGAACGGACGGGACGTCCGTTCCCACGTGTTGTTGGGGAGCGGGCTCGGCATGACTCTTTGGAAGAGTCTGCGGCCTATTGGGTTCTTCTCTGACAAAAGAGCCGTCCGGGCGGACGGCTGTTTTTGCGATGCTTGAATCTAAGCTTAGCGCAGCAGCTTGCGGCGAATCGCGCCGACTGCACCCACCAGGCCTGTTCCGAGCAGAGCCAGCGAAGTTGGCTCCGGAACCGGCGTGATTGCAACGTCAGCGCTGAACTGAACACCGGACTGGGTGACGTGGCGGTCATCGAAGAACAGCTCAACCGTATGGCTGCCGGCACCGAGACCGGTCACGACGGTCGGAACGGGGGTCAACGGCTTCACACCTCCGGCGTCCACTGCCAGTACACCATCCACGAACACGAAGGCGTCGTCATCCGCTCCAAGGGTGAAGGTCACGCTTCCGGGTGAAGCCAAATTGAATGTGCCGGTCCAGTGCACGGCCCGGAACCCATTGGCGTTGTCGGAGTGGCCGTCGGGAAAGAAATTGGAAGGAAAGTTCAACGGCAGAGTGTCGGCCTGGTTCTTCTCAAATGTCACCCCGTTGGGGCTGGCGGTGCTCCACCAGAGAATCTCGCCCAAGCCATTCACATCGGAAATGTTTCCGCTCGTTTGGCCAAAGGGGGTTACGACTGGCAAGTCGTCGGGACCGAGCGTGGACTGCACATATCCAGTCTGGAGACCTGTAATGGTCTTGTTAGCATCCGGATGATTTTCCGGAATGATGTAGTAGTTGCCGTTCATGGAGTCAGCCATGGCTGCTGAGGCGAGTGCCATAAGCAGGAGACTGAGAATTACCGCTAGCCTGGTTTTCATGAGCCCATCCTGTACTACGCGTTTACGCTACGCCAATTGGTTAAGCAAGTGACCTTCCAACGAGCTCCAGGCGGCAGCACCAACTCCTTTGTTTAGAGGGAAATCCGGAGAAAACTTTAGGAACCAAGGAGTAACGTTACTCCGCGTTGTGCAAGAGATTGCAGCTTCTGGCGAAAGTCTTTCACAGGGATGTGGGGGCAGGATGACACTCATGAAGGCCAAGGGTTGTCGAGCTGCGCTCGACCGGAACGGACGGGACGTCCGTTCCCACGTGTTGTTGGGAAATGCAGATTCCTCAGGATGACACCCATGAAGGCCAATGACACAAAGGCCGCCCGAGGCCGGCTCTGCTTTGTTATAGTTTTATGCTGATGTTGAGTCGTTATCAGAAGTGGATGTATGAGTGGGAGACACGTCTTACTACCCGCGATACCAACCGCGTAGTTCGACCGTTTGCGTGGGGCGCAGACTGGGTGATGGGCTGGCCGGGCGTGAATGGAAATTTTCCCAGCGCAGATCACCAGGCCAATGAGCAGTTTTTCCATGAGTTAAACCGATACCTGGTCAAGCACAGCGATCAGTTTTACGCTTACGACACGCCGGCTGATTTCCGCCTGGAGCAGCGAGAGGTGGAGCGCTTCGCCACCAGCGCGGAACAATTGAACGGCGGAGCGCGGCACAAGCCGGAGGTCGGGACGTTTCTGCGGTTTACTTCGGCCGTGCGCTCGCCTTATGCGGAGAACAACCTGGTCAACGCGCGTTGGTTTGCTCCGCAAAAGCGCAGCAAGCGAGCCATGATTGTGCTGCCGCAGTGGAATGCCGATGCGCTCAGCCACAATGCTCTGTGCCGGATCTTCAACCGGCTGGGCGTGGCGGGAGTGAGGTTGAGCATGCCGTATCACGATGTGCGGCGGCCGGCGGAGATTGAGCGCGCTGATTACGCCGTGTCGGCCAATGTGGGGATGACGCTCTCTTCCTGCCGGCAGGCAGTAGCCGATATTCGCTCCTGTATGGACTGGCTGGAGACGGAGGGCTACCGCGAGTTCGGGATCCTGGGAACCAGCCTGGGCTCGTGCTACGCCTTTATTGCCAGTGCTCACGACACGCGGCTGCGAGTGAATGCCTTCAACCATGCGTCGACGTATTTTGCCGATGTGGTGTGGACGGGGCAGTCGACGCGACACATCCGAGCAGGGATCGAGAGCACGATCACGCTGGAGAGCCTGCGACAGGCATGGCTGGCGATCAGCCCGATGGCGTATTTTGAGAAATTCTCGCGCTGGCCGAAGAAATCGCTGATTGTCTACGCAAAATATGATCTGACCTTTTTGCCCGAGTTTTCACGGCAAGTGGTGGAGAATTTCGAGCGCTGGAACCTGAACCACCGCGTGGCCGTGCTTCCCTGCGGGCATTACACGACGGGCGAGACTCCTTTCAAGTATCTAGACGCCTGGCATATTGGGAAGTTCGTGGCCAGGGCGTTCTGAAGGAGCAGTAAGCAATCAGTAGTCCGCAATCAGTAGTCCGCAATCAGTAGTCAGCCGAGGAAACGCAGCGTCATTACTGCAGAGGCGATCCTTTCCTCTGGGGCTGAAGCCCAGGATTTATGCGGCGGTGGACGGCGCGGCTGAGGCCCTGCCCTTTCAAAACCAACGCCGGTGCCGTCGAGCTGCGCTCGACTTGAACGATGGGACGTCCGTTCCCACGTGTTCTTGGGAACTGAAGATCTCTCGTCGGGCTGCGTGCGGCCGGTGATGACAAGAGCGTGGCCCAGAACCCAGCATCCTGCAATCAGCAATTGGCAATCAGTACTGAGCGGCGAATAGCGTATCCTGTTTGCGAGATGCGGCGACACCTCATCCTAGCGATCCTGTTGACGGCGCACGCGGTATGGGCTGCAACCTGGCTGTCGCAGTTGGGTGGCAGATGCGTGGGCGAGGACGGCAAGCCGCTGGCGAATGCGGTTCTCAAATTCCAGGATCCCGGAACCGGACACCATTTCCAGGTCACCACCAATGAGAATGGCAGCTACTTCCATATCGGCGTCGAGTCGGGCGTGTACAACGTGCGGGTGACCCAAGCGGGGAAGGAAGTGGGCGAATTCCATCAACTGCAGATCACGTGGAGCAACTCGCTGATTACCATCAATTTCGATATCGCCCACGATTCCATCGAAGTGAAGCGCGACCGGCTGCATCAGGAAGTGGTTCTGGGGAGCACTCCGCTGCCGGAATACCTGCTGCCGGAGCACAACAAAGAGGACGAGAAGATAGCGGCGATCAACGCCAAGCTGGCGGAGGCCAAGGCGCTCGGCGCCCAGGGCAACTGGCTGGCAGCGGCGGAGGTGCTGGGCGTAGCGGTCGATATCGATCCCAAGCGCGATTTGCCGTGGGCGCATCTGGGCGAGGCTTACCGGCAGGCGGCCGCGTCCGGGGTCAGC
The DNA here is from genome assembly GCA_035624455.1 of Terriglobales bacterium. Classification (NCBI taxonomy): domain Bacteria; kingdom Pseudomonadati; phylum Acidobacteriota; class Terriglobia; order Terriglobales; species Terriglobales bacterium. The sequence goes on along the minus strand of DASPRM010000051.1, from coordinate 13,450 downwards.
CAAGCCGAGCCGCTTCTGGAGAAGAGTATCCACGCTTACCAGCACGCCATCTCGCTGCACCCCCATGTCGCTTACTACAACAACCTGGGGCAGGCATATGCGCAGCTGAAACGTTGGAATGATGCGGCGCGTGAATTCGGGCGGGCCGCTGAGCTGTCACCGGGCGGCAATGCTATTGCCGATATGAATGCCGGAAACGTGTTGTTGGCGAAATCGGAAAATGAGTCGGGGGAAACCGCCCAGACCAGCTTGCGACAGGCGGCGGAGGCTCTGGGGCGGGTGAATGCTCTCGAACCGCAGAATAGTGAAGCGTATTATCTTCGCGGGATCTGCCTGCTCCGTCTTACCGAGGTTGGCAGTTCGGATCCGGGCTACACCCAGGTGAAGGAGGCGTTTCTCCGTTACATGGAATTGGACGGGAAAGGTCCGCATGCGGAGGAAGTGAAGGCCATGTTGGAGTCATTGGGGGGTCTGGGAAAGAGGGAGTAGCCTGTCGAGGCTGCGCCTCGACCTGAACGGATGGGGACGTCCGTTTCCATGTGGTAAGTGCAGATCCCTCGTTGGGCCTTGTCCGCCTCGTTGTGACAAGACACTTATGGCTGTCGAGGCTGCGCCTCGACCTGAACGGACGGGGACGTCCGTTCCCACGTGGTAAGTGGATGAAACCACTGTGCTCTCGTGAGCAGTCGCTTAGCGGTTCTTCCAGATGGGCTTGCGCTTTTCGAGGACGGCGCGCAGACCTTCCTGGGCATCTTCCAGATCCATGAGCTGGTTGAGATAGATGTCGTGCGACTTCTTCATGGCCTGATCGATCGGGAGGCCGAGAGTGCGGCCGATCACCATCTTGGTCATCTCCAGCACGGGAGCGCTGAATTCGCCGATGCGGGAGATGACCTCATCGACGGTGGCTGTCAGTTCCGATTCCGGCACCACCCGGTTCACAAAGCCCAATGACACGGCTTCTTCCGCGGTCAGGGCCTGTCCGGTGAGGATCAGCTCGTAAGCTTTCTTCGGACCAATGAGTTGAGGGAGCATGACGGCAGCGAAGGGAGGGAAGATTCCCATTTTCACTTCAGGCTGCGCGAATCGAGCGTTGGCGGTGGCGATGATCATGTCACCGAAGGCGACCAGCTCAGAGCCGGCGCCCACCGCGGGGCCATTCACGACCACAATCAGCGGCTTGGAAATCTCGCTGATGGCCTGAAAGACACGGGTGAAGGCGTCCAGCGTCTGAAAGACGCGCTCGGGACGGGAATCTTCCAGCGAAATTCCGGCTGAGAACGTCTTCTGCGAAGAATCCAGCAGGATGCACTTGATGTCGCCACGGCCGTTGAGGCTTTCGATGGCCTCGGCCAGCTCGGTCATCAGCGGCACGGTCAGGACGTTATAGGGCGGATGGTTCAGGGTGATCCGCGCCACGAACGTGGAGGTATCGAACTGAATGAATTTCGGGGCTTTAGGCGCCTTGGGGACGCCGATTGTCTGATGCTCGATCATGATGTGAGGCGATTATCGGCCGGAGGGAACGGCGCTCACAAGTCCCGGAGGTACCTGAACCTATACTCCCCGCGGTTTATCAGACCTGCCGACAGCAACTAAAATGCGCACCCGGGGTCATTTAGCTCACATCTGCAAAACAACTGGAGGTGAAGAATGGTTGTGAAGAGCAGTGTGTTTCTGCCCGCCTGTGTGTTGCTCCTGGTGATGGCGGGTTCTGTTGTCCCAAGAGTATCTGCAGAAAACCAGCCGCATATGCGGGCTGCCCTGGATGCATTGCAAACTGCAAAAAAGGAGTTGCAGGAAGCCGAGCACGATAAGGGAGGTCACCGGGCCCAGGCGCTGCAGTTGGTGGATCAGGCGATACAGCAGGTAAAGATGGGGATTAATTACGGTAAGAAACAAGAGGGCAAGAATCAGGTGGAAGGGGGAGTACAGAGCGGAAAGTAATGTTTCGTGAAAGGCCGGCCGCGTCTAGCAGACGACCGGCCTTTTCTTTTTGGGGCGACATCAAGCAGGATACGCAGCTTTTGTGGGGCATCCTGACGTCCTCGTGATAGAAAGAAAACCGCAAGGTCCTTCGACTCCGCACCCGCGACCCGCAAAAAGCGCGGGTCGGGAAATCAGCACGGGCGCGTCGCTCAGGATGAACATTGGAAGCAGTGCGACTTCTGGGTTGGGTGTGAGGGCAACGTCACAGGGCGTAGAATCGGCTGGGAGAAATAGCTAATGAAGCAGAACTGGATGTCGCGGCCGCTGGCCGAAGTCGATGCTGAAATCGCCTCCGCGATAGAGAACGAAACCCGCCGCCAGCACGAAGGGCTGGAACTGATCGCCTCAGAGAACTTCGTGAGCGAGGCAGTGCTGGAAGCCATGGGCTCGGTATTCACAAACAAATACGCCGAAGGTTATCCGGGGCGGCGCTACTACGGGGGATGTGAGTTCACCGATGTGGTGGAGACGCTGGCGCGCGATCGGGCCAAGAAGCTGTTTGGGGCCGAGCATGCCAACGTGCAGCCGCACTCCGGTTCCTCGGCCAACATGGAAGCTTACGGCGCGGTGCTGCAACCGGGGGATACGATTCTGGGTCTGAACCTGGCGCATGGCGGACATCTCACGCACGGGCATCATCTAAATTTTTCCGGCAAGACTTACCGTGTGGTTCCCTATGGAGTGACGCGCGAGACCGAGACCATCGATTACGACGAGCTGGAGAAGCTGGCAGAGAAAGAGCGGCCGAAGCTGATCATCGGTGGCGGGAGCGCCTATCCGCGAATCATTCATTTTGAGCGCATGCGGCAGATTGCCGACAAAGTAGGCGCGCTCTACCTGGTGGACATGGCGCATTTTGCCGGACTGGTGGCGGGAGGGGTACATCCCTCACCGGTGCCGCACGCCCAGATTGTGACTTCCACCACCCACAAGACGCTGCGTGGACCGCGCGCGGGAATGATTCTGTGCAAGCAGGAATTTGCGGCGGCGATTGATAAAACTGTGTTTCCCGGCGACCAGGGAGGCCCGCTGGTGCACATGATTGCCGCCAAAGCGGTCTGCTTTCATGAGGCGATGCAACCGGAATTCCGAGGCTACGCTGCGCAGGTTGTAGCCAATGCAAGAGTGCTGGCGGAAACGCTGGCCGGCGAGGGATTCCACGTTATCTCCGGCGGCACGGACACACACCTGATGCTGGTGGACGTGTTTGCGCAGGGCATGCTGGGAAGCGAAGCAGAGAAGGCGCTGGGAGAAGCCGCAATCACCGTCAACAAGAATGCTATTCCGTTCGACACCAATCCTCCGCTGAAGCCCAGCGGAATTCGCATCGGTTCGCCGGCGGTAACCACGCGCGGGATGCGGGAGGGGGAAATGCGGCAGATCGCACACTGGATCGCCGAGGCTCTTCACCACCGCAACGAGGCCGATCGCCTGGCGGGGATCCGGCAGCAGGTGCTGGAGCTGGCGGAAGCGTTTCCGCTCTATGCCGAGCGCCGTGCCCGGGCCAGCGCGCATGCGGTTCCCTGGGCATAGGAAGGCGCGGCCGTTATCTCAACCAGGCTTGCGTTCGGGGCTACACTATCGGCGTGAAAATTGCGATCGACATCCGGTCGATGCACGACTTCGGAGTGGGCACCTATATCCGCAACGTGGTGCGGACGCTGGGAAAAATCGATCGGCAAAATGAATATGTCCTGATTGGCGAAAGCGATCGCCTGTGGGAATTTGGCCAGCTCCCAACAAATTTTTCTGCAGTCAATTTTCTGTTCGCTCCAGATACATCGCGGGGCTACTGGGGATTGCGCCGGCTGTTGCGGGAGCAGAAGTGCGACCTGGTGCACATGCCTTCGTTGTTCTGGACACCGCCGTATGGAATTCCCTGTCCTTACGTAGTCACCGTGCACGACGTGCTGGATTACATGTACCGTTCCACGAATGGGAGGGGCCTGATGCGGAACCTGCGGTTCCTCTCCACGAGACGGGTGTTGACGCACGCGGCCCGAATCCTAGCGGTATCGAATTTCACCAAGAAGGATATCCGCGGGTTATTTGGGATTTCCGGGGACAACATCGAGGTGATCTACAACGCCATCGACGACCGCTTCCTGCGAGGGCATGCCACGGAAGCGGAGAAGCTGTTCATTGCCGAACGCTACCAGGTGCGGTATCCGTTCATTCTTTATGCGGGGAGAATCGGGCCGCAGAAAAATCTGATCCGCATAATCGAAGCCTTCTCCGCGTTAAAGACGGAACTGCAGAAAGAAGGCCGCTTCCCGGATCTGAAACTGATCATCATCGGCGATGAACTTTCCCGTCATCCCGACCTGCGGCGGACGGTGATCAAGAGCGGGGTGAAGGATGATGTGCGCTTCCTGGGGTTCGTCCCTATCGACGTGCTGCGCATCTTCTATGATGCCGCGAAGGTATTTGTCTTCCCTTCCCTGTATGAAGGCTTCGGGCTGCCGCCGCTGGAAGCCATGTCGCATGGGACGCCGGTGGTGACGTCCAATACTTCGTCGCTACCGGAAGTTGTGGGCAACGCGGCGCTGCAAGTGAATCCGGAGAATGTTTTTGAGATCATGCGCGGGCTGTACCGGGCAATCCTGGATCAGCCCTTGCGGGAAAAGCTGAAGCGCAGCGGATATGAGCAGGCTGCGAAGTTCTCCTGGGAGTGCTCGGTGCGGCGCATCCTGGAAGTTTATGAGAGTGTGGGCCGGGGGAAGCGGGAAGCAGCCTAGCCGGTTGTGCCGCGGAGTTGCGCTCCGCCGGAACGGACGGGACGTCCGTTCCCACGTGATTCGTTCCCACGTGATTCGATAGAAACGCAAGCAGAGTGCCTGTCAACCAAGCGCACTGGAGCCGCTTGGCGAAATCGGGGCTTTCGGTTAGAGTTTCGCGGGCATATTTACGCTTGCGATCGGGTGACTGGGGGTTATGGACGCCCGGTCTCGAACGGACTGCCAAATCGGAGGGCAATCATGAAGCGGACACGTTTGTGGTTTACGGTGGTGGCGACGCTGTGCGCCTTGCTGATCTTCAGCAACCTAGCCGGGGCGCAGGGCGCCAGTTCCAAAGGAGAAACCAAGAAGCCGTCGGCGGCTGCCGCCGACGCGGGTAACCTGGTGGATCTGAACTCCGCCAGCAAAGAGCAACTGCAAGCTCTGCCGGGAATCGGGGACGCCTATTCGCAGAAGATCATCGACAACCGTCCGTATCACGCTAAGACGGACCTGGTGAAAAAGAAGGTGATCCCGCAAGCGACGTACAACAAGATTAAGGATATGGTGATCGCCAAGCAGAAGTGAGGGCGTTCGTGAGTTCAAGGCCCCTCGGTGGAGTTCAGAACTGAGGGGCGACTTATTTGCGCCTGTTGGCTCTGCTGTTCGCTGAAAAACCACGTAGCCGGGCGATTGACAATCCGCCAGCCTTATTCCTACGATGGGGTCGCCGCCCAAAATCCAGATCAAGAACATGCATATGAGTGTGCTCTTAGCGCTTCACAAGCGACGTCTATGGCTGCTTGCCACTGGTTTGCTGGTGGTAGTTTCGGCGCTGGCCGTGGAAGCCCAGGAGAGTAAACCCGGGGAGGAGTCTGACGCTAACGAGAGATTGCTGCAGTTGGCTCCGGCGTCGATCCCGGCACTGACACCCTACCTGGAATTAAACCAAGAGCAGCAGGACAAGTTCAACGAACTTCAGAAATCCTACTTTGCGAGCCTCATATCGATACAGGGCCAGGCAAAGCTGAGTGAGGATGAAAAGTTCGAGAAGAGCACGGTCCTGACGCAAGACACGACCAATCAGATGATGGCAGCGCTCTCCAAAGAGCAACAGCAGAGGGTTCCGGCGACGCTGGAATTGTTTGCCTCGCTGCGAGCCCTGCGGATACCCACAGATGTCGCGGGCGATCTGAAACTTACGCCCGAACAGCGGACTCAGATCATCAGCCTGGCGCAGGAGATGCGGCAACAAATACGAGCCCTGCCCGCCGAGGACCGGCGGTCGGCAAAAGGCTTCACAGTGATGAAGGAGTCCAATGCCAAGCTGCAGGCCGTTTTGACTCCCCAGCAGAAAGCACTGCTGGAAGCCGATCCAAGGAACGCTACCCTGGCCAACCCCGCCTCGGTGAACTGCGGCAAGCGGGGAGGCAAGACGGTGATCCGCAAGAAGGCCGATGGCAGCGAATACGGCGTATGTGTCTTTCCCAACGGCGCAGAGTGCGAGGAATGGGCGCTGCTGCGCGGCCAGTGCTCGCCGGAGACGGCGAAAAAGCCCTAGCAACTCAAGGCGGCAAACTGGGACCTGCTTAGTGGTCCACTTCCCATATTCTGCCGTGTCTATATAAATCTAGATTAATGTTGACCCGGTCTAGGTGACCGGCCGATAATTGTCCGGTGATTTTTGTAAGTGCGGGATGGTCATGGCAAAGAAAGAAACCGTCAAATTCGCTCCTGAAATCGACGCCAGGCTTTACCAGGAATTCGTAAGCGTAGCCAAGCGAAACGGCCGTACCCAACGTTACGTTCTGGAAGAGGCGTTGCGCCACTACCTGCGCAACGTCGTTCCCTCGCAGCACCTCGTCCGCGCGCAAGTGATGGAGTCGTTTGAGGAGTCGGTTGCCCGCAACCGCGATCTGTTGGAGCGCCTCGCGAAATAGTGATCATAAATGACGGAGTATCTGACGGTAGCAGAAGTGTACCGAATGCACTTTTTGCTTATCGAGCGTTTTGGCGGACGGCAGGGCATTCGTGACCAGGGTGCGGTAGAGGCCGCCGTGTTTCGTCCGCAAACCGGGTATTACAACTCAATTGAGGAAGAGGCGGCGGCGCTGATGGAGTCGCTCGGCACGAGTCATGGATTCATCGATGGAAATAAACCTATCGCGTTCGTCGCAACGGACGTTTTCCTGCGGCGCAATGGGCTTTATCTAAACCTGGGGGCGGAGGAGGGATACGAGTTCATCGCGGGCTCAATCAGCCGGAGCGAGTTCCGCTTCCCGCGGATTCTTGACTGGATCCGGCAGCACATCAAGCCGTTGAAAAACTGAATCCCTGCCTCGTACGCCGGCACGACGGTTGGGCCGAGCGGGGCCGACTGCATATCGCTAACGGGCCAACTGACCCTTACACGCCTGCCAGTCCGAACTGCTTGCGCAGGCCCTTATCGAAAACCCCGGCGGGCGCAAACTTCCTGAGCAGACTGATCAGCCTGGCGTTTTTCCCGGCTAAATAAACCTGCCGTGGCGAGGAACTCGTCAGGGCGTGCAGGACGGCGGAGGCCACCTGAGCAGGGTCCGCGCCATTGGCGTTCTTTTCCCGAAGCGTTTGGATCACATGGTCGCGGTCGGCTGCGTAATCTGCAATCAAGTGATCCGCGAGGTGAGCATTTTTGTTGATGTTGGTTCGGGTAAAGCCCGGCTCAACGACCGAGATGCGAATCCCAAACTGCCGCACTTCGTGGTCGAGCGATTCTGAATAGCCGACGAGAGCATGTTTGCTGGCAGAATAGATACCCTGGTAGGGGGCGGGGATGAATCCCGCCGCGGAACCGATGTTTACGATGCGTCCGTATTTTTGCTTCCGCATAAGGGGAAGAACGGCCTGGGTTAGGCGCAAGACCCCGAAGAAATTGGTTTCAAACAAATCCCTGGCCTCTTCGAGGCTGGTCTCCTCCAAGGCACCAATCAGCGCGTAACCAGCATTGTTGATGAGCGCGTCGATGCGTCCGGCCTGGTCGAGGACGAAGCGCACAGCGGAAGCGATGGATGGTTCATCGCGAACCTCAAGCCGGACGAATTCTATGTGGGATGATTCAGGGCCGGGTTCGGGCAAGTGGCGCACGGTTCCGAAGACTCGAAATCCCTGGGCCGATAAGAGCGTGGCAATGGCGCGGCCGATTCCCGAGGAAACTCCCGTCACCAGGGCAACTCTCTCGCGATTCATGATGGCCTCCTGAGAAGAACTTCTGTACTTCCTTCTAAGAATGTAGACTCCGTATACATTGCGGAGGTTGCAAAGAAAATCCAGGGGCATCACCCTGCGGGAGGGGGGGGCAGGCGCGGGTGGAGATGGCCGAATCAGGCCGGAAGGCTTTCGGGAGTGCAGCCTGCAGGTTGTGAGCGCCGGAACTATAAGGGAGTCAAGGAATGTGGCCATCTTGCGATTATGACCATGGTATAATGACTATGATCTAAAAAAAAGAGGACATTCCGAAATGAAGAAAATGGCGGCCGGTACATTCAAGGTTCATTGTCTTGCAGTTATGGATGAAGTCCAGACTAAGCGCGAGACCGTGCTGATCACCAAGCACGGAAAGCCGGTGGCAAAACTGGTCCCCGCCGACAACGACAAGGACGATATTTACAATTTCTTGGCCGGTAAGGGTGCGGTTGTTGGTGACGTGATCTCTCCAGCGATTTCCACGGAAGAATGGGGTGAACTGGAGTGATCCTGGTGGATACGCATGTTGTCGTGTGGCTGGCATTGGATCAGGCGCAGCTCTCCAGCGCCGCAAAGAGGGCGATCAAGGACGCACGACAGAAGGGGGAAGGAGTGGCCATCTCGGACATTACTTTGCTGGAGTTGGCTGTGCTTTCGAGCAAAGGCCGCATCCGCCTTGATATCAGCCTGGAGTCGTTCTTGAATGAAGTGGAAGCGCGATTTGTCGTTCTGCCGATCAGCGGCAGGGCATCGGTGCGGGCAGTTACGCTTCCGGAGACCTATCCCAGTGATCCTGCCGATCGAATTATTGGAGCGACCGCATTAGTGGAAGGATTACCTCTGGTGACTGCCGATCGCCACATCCGACGGTCGCGAGCAGTTCACACGATCTGGTAGGCCCAAGTCGACATTCCCCCGATTGCTGCCGCCCGCTACAATGTTGACGATGCGGAAATACTGGGAAAATCCCGAGGTGCAGCCGAAGACCGGGGATGGCGTGTATGCCTCGATGCCGGAGTGTTTTCCCATCGGCAAAGTTCGAATTGCCCCGGCGACGGTGCTGGCGCCCATGGCTGGGGTGACGGACACCGTGTTCCGCCGGTTCATTCGGAACGTCAACCTGAAGCCGGGCTCGGACCACCTGCTCTCTGGCCGGGAATCGGGCTGCGGCCTGATCATGACGGAGTTCACTTCTGCCGATGGCGTATTGCGTTCTCGAGATAAGAAGGCCCAGCGCTATCTGCACTTCTATGAGGACGAGCATCCGATCTCTGCGCAACTTTTCGGCAGCAATCCCCAGGTGCTGGGCGAAGCCGCCCGCATGGTGGAAGGCCTGGGGTTCGACATCGTAGATCTCAACCTGGGGTGCCCGGCGAAGAAGGTGGTGAAGTGCAACGGCGGATCAGGCTTGCTGCGCGATCTGCCGCTGATCGGCAAGATCTTTGAGACGGTGCGGGCCACGGTTTCGATTCCTTTCACAGTAAAGTTCCGCGCCGGCTGGAAGGATGACGAGATTGTGTGCGTGGAACTGGCGCGCATGGCCGAGAACTGCGGCTTGAACGCGGTGGCGCTGCATGCCCGCACGCGCGAGCAGGGATATTCCGGCGAGGCGCGCTGGGAATGGATCGCAGCGGTGCGGGATGCAGTGAAGATTCCGGTTATCGGCAACGGCGACATCCGCTGTCCGGAAGATGCGGCAACCATGGTTGCGCAGACGGGTTGCGATGCAGTGATGATCGGAAGGACGGCCGCATCGAATCCGTGGATCTTTCGACAGATTGCGCAATACTGTGATTGCGGCAGCTATGATCAGCCCACGGAAGCCGACCGCTACGAGATGATCCGGACTTATTTCCAGATGCTGGTGGAGGAGGGCATGCCGGGCGCGGCAGGCAAGATGAAGCAGTTCGCGTCGTGGTTCACGCATGGCGTCCGCAACGGCAGCGCATTGCGCAAAGCGGTGTATGAGGCAAGGCAAGAGCCGGAGATTCTGGCGGCGGTGGATGAATTCTTCGCGGCGATGGTGGGCTTACCGAGGGGATTTGCAAATCAGGTGTCCTAGCTGTCAATAACAGAATTCTTTGGCGGTTAAGTGGCTGATATGAATAAGTCTTTCGATCACTATGGTAGAATTATGTATCTTTATGGTAGAAGGGTAGATCAGGGACTATGACGCTGAACATCAAGAATGAAGAGACACACAAATTGGCGACTCAATTAGCCAAGCTGACTGGCGAGAGTATGACGGAGGCGGTCACCAAGGCAGTTCGCGAGCGGCTGGAACGAGTCCGAGCCAATCGCGGCAGCGGACTGGCCGATCGTTTGTTACGAATCGGCAGAGATTGTGCGACGCACCTGAAAGAGCCTTATCGATCTATAGCCCATGAAGATCTGCTCTATGACGAAAGAGGACTACCGAAGTGATTGTCGACACCTCGGCTCTCATTGCCATTCTGCGCGACGAAACTGATGCCGAAATTTATGCGCAGGCTATCGCGAAGGCGAGCGTCCGGCGTGTATCGGCGGCTAATTATGTGGAAACAGCCATGGTCATTGACGCGAGCCGCGATCCTATCGCAAGCCGGCGGCTGGATGATTTCTTTCGAGAAGCAGGGCTCATTATCGAACCAGTAACCGAAGCTCAGGCCCGAGTTGCTCGTGAAGCGTATCGCGACTTTGGTAAGACCAGCGGACATCCGGCAAAGCTCAATTTTGGCGACTCTTTCGCCTATGCTTTGGCAAGGGCATTGAATGAACCGTTATTGTTCAAAGGCAGGGATTTTGCGCACACAGACGTAGCGCCCGCCATCCAATGAGGCGTGCCAGGAGGGGGAGATTCTGGCGGTGGTGGATGGATTTTTCGCGGATGTGCAGAAGCTGGTGGGGGCTTACCTTCCAACCACAAAGGACACGAACCGCAAGGTCTTTCGACTCGGACGGGGATCGGTCCGCCCCGTCCTCGCTCAAGATGACAGCTCCGCCGTCACCGGCCACATGATTTTCTAGTTCTTCTTTTTCGCTTGCTGCTTTACTATCCCCACCTCAGTTAAACGCCGATGAAAACCTGCCACTTTCTCCATGCTGGACAGCCGACTTACGGTCTGATCGAGCCCGTCGCTGGGCGCGAAGCCATCACGCGGGTATTTGCGCATCGTACCGCGGAGTCCGGTCCGCCCGATGAAGACGCGCCCACGCAGAAAGTTCAGCCGGTCCCGCTGCTGGAGGTGAAGCTTCTGGCCCCGGTGCGGCCCTCCAAGATCGTGTGTGTGGGCCGGAACTATGCGGCGCACGCACAGGAATTGGGGAACGAGGTTCCCAGCGAGATTCTGATTTTCCTGAAGCCTCCGTCATCCGTGATCGGGCCCGGGGAGACGATCATCCGACCCAGGCTGTCGGAGCGCGTCGACCACGAGGGAGAACTTGCAGTTATCATCGGCAAGACCTGTCACAAACTGGCAGACGACCAGGATGTCCGCGAGTTCATTCATGGCTACACGTGCTTAAACGATGTGACCGCCCGCGACCTGCAGAAGACAGATGGGCAGTGGACGCGGGCCAAGGGCTTCGACACTTTCTGCCCCATGGGACCACTGGTAACCGATGAAATCGATCCCTGGGCGGGGGTGACGGTCGAGTGCCGGGTCAACGGCGAGGTGAAGCAGCAGAGCGACACAACGCAGTTTATTTTTCCGCTGGATCAGATTATCCGCTACATCGCGACAGTGATGACGCTGGCGCCCGGCGACCTGATCGCCACCGGCACTCCCGCCGGAATCAGTCCGCTGAAGGCGGGGGATGTAGTCGAGGTGAGCTGCGGGGGAGTGGGGACGCTGAGCAATCCGGTAGCGGATGAAAGCTAGCCGGTTCAGTCGATCAATGCACGCCAATCGGTGTCGATGAGTGCTATGGGGATTTATTGAGAGTTACCTATTAGGAGCTCAATTGCTGCAGGGGCAAGGGCTGGCCGGAAGGCTCAATTCGGGGGGCGGTTTCTCTCGACCATCTCCATGCGTACCAAACGATCAGTGAAGTACAAGCCACTTCTATCGTTCCAAAGAACAAATAGTAAGAACTTGTTCCCGTGATTTTGAGGATGGGTAGGATGAAACTGGTCAAGAGAACAGCGGCAGTTTCTATTATGCCCACGACGATGTTCGCCCAGCGATTTGCTCTGGGCTTCAGGATTCGCGACAGCAGAATCATGGCCATCGGGATCTCCATGAGTACCGCGATTCCTACCCACGCTCCCGGGGAAAAATGGATAACGCCGATACTTCCTTTCTTCGACCCCAAGACGTCAACACAGAAAAACACATCTGCATAGATATAGTTGAGCGTCGCAAACAGCCATAACATTGAGAGCCTGACTCGAATGTTTTCCATGGGGGCCTCCTGTGCTGCCTAAGCGGGCTGTGATGTTCGGCCTATCGCGATGAATCCATGCGATTTTCGCAACATGCGGAGCCCAAAGTTGCCTAATACATTCGCACTACGAATGAGCTCTGGAAAAAGCTTCATCTACCGACCCGCGAAAAGAGTGCAACTCAGAGCCGTGGAATGGAGCCGACCCCGAGACTCCCATTTTTAGCAAGCCAGGGCCGAGTACGTCAACTTGCAGTAGCGTAACAACTTCAAGTCCTCCGGCTGAGAAGGGATTCCCAACTGTTGTAAACGGGCGATTACCCCAGTTATCCGGATTAGCAGTGATATGGCTGAAATCTCGGCGCGTGCACTTGGCTAGGCACACTCATGTAATATCCTCAGGCACTCAATCATGGCTCTTCCTTGGTGGTAGCCTGCCTTCCAGATGTGGCCTTTGTCGCCCTTAACTATTCGCCAACGCGTGACTTGCTCGTACCACTCGCCATACCTCCAATCGATCTGACGGCGATTCACGAACTCCCAAGTCTGACTGAAGATGCCGAGATAAGCGAAATCCCGGGTCACGCGATACATTTGCAAGGCGCTCCAAAGAGCTTCGGCCTGCACCCACCAGGTCTTGTTCAAGTTGTCGGCCGGCTTTCCCAGGCTGCCGCTCTCGTAGAATCCACCATGGCTTCTGTCGTATCCATACTTCAAGCAATAGTTGAACAAGATCTTGTGGGTCTCGATGATGTGGCTGTTTGATAACCCTATCGTCTCCGAGGAGTCGATCAGCAGAGAGATGTTTTCGAGCACATGTCCATAGGATGTGCGCCCGAAATTTCCCGAGAGCAGAGGTTGCCAGTCCGCGCGATGAAGGTCCGTGCAGGTGCCGAACTCCCCACGGACTACGGATTGGCTCAGGATATGAATGAGGTTTAGGATTCGCTGGCGTGCCAGCGGCAGACCAGTCGCGCGAAAGAAGAGAGTGTAAGCCTCGAGCAAATGAAGGTGTGTGTTCATTAGCTTGAGGTCGGCCGGCAATCCGAGATAACCGACTTCAGATGCCGACGCGATGGTCCAATCCGGACGGAAAAACTCGCGATATCCGCCATACTGGTTATCGTGCGCTCGCTGTTCCAACAAGTCGACCAATTCGC
>DASPRM010000050.1 GCA_035624455.1 Terriglobales bacterium | reverse complement strand
CACCCGTGTCGTGCAGCCTAAGCTGAGCGCCATCAGCGGGGTGCAGCGCGCCGACATCCTCGGCAATCGCACCTTCGCCATGCGCATCTGGCTGAAACCGAAAGAAATGGCGGCACGCGGTGTATCGCCATCCGATGTGCACGATGCCTTGGCGCGTAACAACTACCTTTCAGCGATCGGAAGTACCAAGGGTTCCATGGTCTCGGTGAACCTGGTGGCCAACACCGATCTTCGCACTCCGGAGGAATTTCGTCAGCTAGTGGTAAAGCGGGACAGTGGCGTGGTTGTGCGTCTGGGCGACATCGCGGACGTGGTGCTGGGGGCTGAAGACTATGATCAAGATGTCCGCTTCAACGGTGAAACTGCCACCTTCATGGGTATCTGGGTCCTGCCCACGGCCAATTCCCTACAAGTCATTCACAAAGTGCGCCAGGCCCTGCCCGCGATCGAGCAGCAGTTGCCCGCGGGTATGAAGCTGGGAATCCCCTACGACTCCACGGAATACATTCAGGATGCGATCAACGAGGTGTTACACACCCTGATTGAGACCTTGCTAATTGTTATTGTGGTTATCTTTCTGTTCCTCGGGTCGTTCCGCTCCGTGCTTATCCCGGTGGTGGCTATCCCGATTTCGCTGATCGGCGCCGTGTTCCTGATGCTCTTGGCCGGCTTCACCATCAATCTCCTGACACTGCTGGCGATCGTGCTGTCCGTAGGTCTGGTGGTGGACGATGCCATCGTCATGGTAGAAAACGTCGAGCGCCATCTCCACATGGGCAAGTCGCCGTTCCGCGCAGCCCAGGATGCTGCTCGCGAGCTGGTCGGACCGATCATCGCCATGACCATCACCCTCGCGGCCGTGTACACGCCAGTCGGGATCCAGGGCGGTCTCACGGGCGCGTTGTTCCGCGAGTTCGCCTTTACTCTGGCGGGCGCCGTGGTTGTGTCCGGAATTGTGGCGCTCACTCTGTCTCCGATGATGGGTTCCCAGTTGCTGCGTGCCAGCGATACCGACCACGGCTTTGCCGGCATGATCAACCGCCACTTCGAGCGGGTTCGCGCCGTGTACATCCGCTTGCTTTCTGGGACATTGAGTTACCGGCCGGTGGTCTTGACGCTGTGGGCGATCGTTGCCGTGCTCATGATCCCGTTCTATATGTTCTCGCAGCGGGAACTGGCCCCGGCGGAAGACCAGGGTGTGGTGTTTGGAGTCATCCAGTCCTCTGCCAACTCCACTCTTGACCAGACGAACCTGTTTACCCGCCAGGTCTACGATGTGTACCACTCGTTTCCCGAGAGTGCGAGCGTCTTTCAGATCACCAATCCCGGTGGCGGCTTCGGTGGTATGGTGACCAAGCCCTGGAGCCAGCGCAAGAAGACCGCGCAACAACTCTTGATGGAGTCCACTGGACCCCTGTCCAAGATCGCCGGAATCCGCGTGATCCCGTTGACGCCACCCCCGCTCCCAGGAGGCGGTAACTTTCCAGTGGACTTCGTGATCGCCTCGGCCGCTGAGCCTGAGCAGGTCAGTCAGCTGGCTGAGCAAATCGTGCAGAAGGCCATGGCCAGCGGCCTCTTCATCTACGCCGATACCGATGTGAAGTTCGACCAGCCGCAGACCGAGGTGGTCTTCGACCGCGACAAGCTTCGCTCCCAGGGCGTGGACCTCAGTCAGGCCGGCCAGGATCTCTCCACCATGCTGGGCGGAAACTACGTGAATCGCTTCAGCATTAAGGGACGCAGCTACAAAGTCATTCCCGAGGTGAAGCGAATCGATCGGTTGACCCCCGACCAGCTCTCCCAGATTTACGTCAAGGGCTCCTCGGACAAGCTGGTCCCGCTTTCCACGTTTGCCAGCCTGCGGACCACCACCGAGCCCAGATCGCTGAACAAGTTTCAGCAACTCAATGCCGTGCGCATTCAAGGCGTAATTCCGCCCTCGGTGCCGCTGGATAAGGCGCTGACTTTTCTGGAGGACACTGCGAAACAGGTCTTACCGCAGGGATTCACGGTCGACTACGCGGGCGAGTCCCGTCAGCTCCGGGTGGAAGGCAGCAAGTTCCTGGGCACTTTTTTGCTGTCGGGGATCCTGATCTATCTCGTCCTGGCCGCGCAATTCGAGAGTTTCCGCGACCCCTTCATCATTCTGGCCGGATCCGTGCCCCTGGCCATCTCCGGCGCGCTGATATTCTCGTTCCTGGGCTTCACCACGTTGAACATCTACAGCCAGGTGGGCCTGATTACTCTCGTCGGCCTGATTGCAAAAAACGGAATTCTGATCGTAGAGTTCGCCAACCATCTCCAGGAAACAGGCAAGAGTAAGCTCGAGGCCATCATTGGAGCCGCCGGTACGCGCCTTCGCCCCATCCTGATGACCACCGCGGCCACCGTGTTTGGTCACTTCCCCTTGGTTCTGGCAAGGGGTCCGGGGGCGGGAGCGCGAAACAGCATTGGCATCATGCTGGTCAGCGGCATGATCATCGGTACGGCCTTCACACTCCTCGTGGTGCCGTCCATTTACATGCTAGTCGCCAAGACCCATACTGCAGTTCGGGACGAGGAGGAGGCCGAAATTCCGTTGCCTGAGCCAGCAGAAGCCGCGTTCTGATTCTCGGGCCCCGAATCGCGCGGCCCTCTTAGGAGAGACCGCCTTTGACATCTTCTTTAGGGCCACGCTCGTCATTCAACTTCGACAGTTCCGCGTCATAGTCGTTGTAAATGGGCCCAGAAGGCCTTTCTTTCCGTATCGGAAAGTTGCATCTGGTCGGGCCATGATTTTGGTTTTGTCCGAACGAATGTCGGCCCGTATCGATACCGGAGTTATCCTGGGCGGAGACATAGGTCGCTCCCCGACATGCTGATTAACGCGGCGGCAAAGCAAAGAAGCAATTTCATTCTCATACCTCCTCCGTGCGCCGTTAAAACCGGCAAGGTGTAGTGAATGAAAGGTTCATAGTTGGCATAGCGAACCACAACGTCCCCGAGTCACGCGGAGCCGCCGGTGAGGGTTCGTCATCCCAAGATCCTTGAGATCACACCACGGCTTCCCATCCACCTGACGGTAATCCGGAATTCGTCGCTTATCCCGAAGCTGTTGTTCGTTGTTTCTCTTAACTTGACATATTCCTATATAGACATATATATTGCGGGACATGGCCCGGGCCGCAACGACTTCCGATGCTTTCAACGCGGTGGCGGAGTCACGGCGGCGGGAGATCCTGAATTACTTGGCGCTCGAGGAGCGCTCCGTGGGCGCCATCGTGGCCGGCCTAGGACTGGAGCAGCCTTCGGTCTCGAAGCACCTGCGGGTCCTGCGGAACGTGGGACTGGTGAGGGTACGCCGAAACGGCAGGCACATGCTGTATCGGACCGATGCAGATGCCATCCGGCCGCTCTATGAGTGGACGAAGACGTTCGAGCGCTTTTGGGCGCACCAGTTGAGTCGCATCAAAGAGCGTGCCGAGGCGAAGGGCCAGGAACGTAAAGGCGATGAAAACCGGAAACAAAAGGAGGAGTTATGAGCGCGATTCCAACGGCGCCGGGGCTCGAGAGCTTGACACTGGTCGTAACCCAGGAAATCCGGGTGCAGGCAACCCTGGAACATACGTTCGCGGCGCTGCTGGAGCAGATCGGGCCGGAGAACGACACCCCTGACGGCAAGAAAATGCCGATGAAAATCGAGCCCTGGCCGGGCGGGCGATGGTACCGTGACCTGGGCGACGGCAACGGCCATCTCTGGGGACATGTGCAGGCCATCAAGCGGCCGACTCTTCTGGAGATCACCGGCCCGCTGTTCATGTCGTACGCGATTGTTTCCAACGTCCAGTACCGGCTTAGCCAAGTGGATGGCGCAACCCTGATCAAGTTCCATCACCAGGCGCTGGGGGTCATTCCGGAGGAACACCGTAGGGGTATCGGCCAGGGCTGGGGACACATCCTCTCGTGCGTCCGCGAGCGAGCCCAAACCCGAGTGCGGTAAAGAGCAATATGTGTCTGGCATGCTTGGCGAGTGCAGTGTGGCTGGCAGCTCGTGCGATTTCGACCTGTGGCGTGAGTTCGATGCTGGTCAAAACAATTGCGCGGCAAAAACACAACGATCGATTCGAAGCAAAGGAGTGATGAGGATGGCGACGGTGAACAGCGACAAGTTGAAGATAACGTCGCAGGCGAACTGGCTATTGGCACGGAAGGAGTTGTTGACCAAAGAGAAGGAGTTTACTCGTCTTCGCGATGAGTTGAGCCGGCGACGCCGCGAGCTGCCCTGGGAGAAGGTGGAGAAACACTACGCCTTCAACGGGCCGAAAGGGAAACTGACGCTGGCAGATCTGTTCGAGGGGCACGATCAGCTCATCGTCTATCACTTCATGTTTGGTCCAGGATGGAAAGAAGGATGTCCGAGTTGCTCCTTCCTGGCGGATACGTTCGATGGCGCGGTGGTGCACCTGGCGCAGCGAAATACGACCCTTGCGGTAGTGTCGCGCGCGACGCTGCCGGAGATCGAGGCCTTCAAAAAGCGGATGGGATGGCGTTTCAACTGGTTCTCGTCCTACGGCAGCGATTTCAATTTCGACTATTGCGTCTCGTTTTCGAAGCAGGAGATGGCGAAACGCAAGGTCTACTACAACTACAACATGACGGAGTTTCCATCGGAGGAAGCGCCGGGCTTGAGCGTGTTCTACAAAGAGGCAGCCGGAGAAATCTTCCACACCTATTCCGCGTACGCGCGAGGCCTGGATATTCTGCTGACCACCTACAACTTCCTGGATATGACGCCCAAAGGACGGGATGAGGAGGAGTTCCCTTATCCGATGGCGTGGGTACGGCATCACGATCGATACAGCCGCCCGACCATGGCAGGCTGCTGCGCAGGGGAGGAAACAAAATGACAACCATACTCGATCCAATGCTGAGTGAATTCCGGGAAGAGGTGGAAACCACACGCCGGATCTTGAGCCGGGTGCCGGCCGACAAATTGGCGTGGAAGCCGCATCCGAAGTCGATGTCGCTCGGCCAGTTGGCCATTCACATTGCGATGGTTCCCGGAAGGCTGGCGAAGCTCACGCAGCTCGATGGGTTCGACGTGACCCAGGGAAGTTTTATTCCACCATCTCCA
>DASPRM010000049.1 GCA_035624455.1 Terriglobales bacterium | reverse complement strand
AGGCGCACGAGATCGCGATGGAGAAGCAGAATCGTATCGTGCTGGCGGCCAAGCGGGTGGTCAGCGAGTTGAGCATACCGGGGCTTAAATATGCGATGGATCTCAACGGCTACTACGGCGGGCCCTCGCGGCTGCCACTGCTGCCGCTCAATGGGGAGCAGAAGGCCGAAGTCGAGCGGCTGATGGCGGGCATCAGGAACTGAGGGGTCCTAAGGCGATTCGGGCTGATTTGCACGGCCGCTGGATTCGTTCTAAAATTCTAACGAACGTTCGATTTAGGATCGAGTATGGCCGGTCCCACTCTTTCACCCCCAATACCGCGGCGGCGCAGCGGGGATTCGCAGCCAGCCGAGAGCGAGCGCTACGAACGCCGCCTGGGCGAAATCCTGGAGCACGCCACCAACATATTTCACGAGAAAGGCTACGAAGGCGCTTCCATGCGGGACCTCTCGCGCGCCAGCGGCATGTCGTTGGCGGGGCTGTACTATTACTTCGAATCCAAGGAGCGGCTGCTTTACCTGATCCAGAAACACACGTTTGAAACCGTTCTCCAGCAGATACGCACCCGACTGCGTTCGGTCGAGGATCCGCAGGAGCGGGTTCGGGCATTTGTGGAAAATCATCTCGAGTATTTTCTGAAGAATGAAAAGGCGATGAAGGTTCTCTCCCACGAAGACGAAGCATTAAAGGGAGAACTGGGCGCGCAGGTTCGTCACCTCAAGCGCGAATACTACCGGCTGTGCCTGCAACTGGTGGACGATCTACGAGAACGCTGGCCAGAGAGCATTGCACCCGGGATTACCAGCCGCATCGCGGTCCTCAGTCTTTTCGGCATGGTCAACTGGATTTACACCTGGTACAACCCGCGCACCGACGGTGATTCGCAGGCGCTGGCGCGGCAGATGAGCGACATCTTCCTAAGGGGAGTACTGCGAGAGCCCCTTTCCAGCAACGCCCATGAAGCCGGGCGCAGCGGCAAGCTCGGGCGAAGCAAAATTTCCTGAACGCAGACGACACAGAAGGAGTGATTCGATGGCCACCACGACTCAAACTGTTGAGACCACGAAGCCGCTGATCCAGTACCGGACGGATGCGGGAGTTGCGGTAATCACCATGGACGATCCGCCCGCCAATACTTACACCTACGAGATGAATCGTCAGCTCGACGATGCCATTCTGCGGGCGCGCATGGACAACAGCGTGTATGTAATCGTGCTCACGGGATCGGGAGAGAAGTTTTTCTCGGCTGGGGCCAACATTCGCATGCTTTCCAGCGTGGACCCTACCTTCAAGTACTACTTCTGCCTGCATGCCAACGAGACCTTGCTGCGGCTGGAGCACACGCCCAAGCTGGTGATCGCGGCGATCAACGGGCATTGCGTCGGCGGCGGATTGGAAATCGCCATGGCTGCCGACATCCGCATCGCGCGGCAGGACGCGGGCAAGATCGGCTTGCCGGAAGTCAACCTGGGAGTTCTTCCCGGCACCGGCGGCACGCAGCGGTTATCGCGCCTGGTAGGGAAGTCGAAGGCGATCGAGTTGATGGTGACGGGCAACACCTTTTCCTTCGAAGAGGCGAAGGAGATGGGAATCGTTAACGACATTTTCGACCGCGAGAATTTTATGGAAAACATCATGGAATATGCGCGCCAGTTCTGCCCGCCCAACAAGGCGGCAAAGGCCGTGGGCCGGATCAAGCGTGCGGTGCAGACGGGCTGGGAAATTCCGCTGGAGTCGGCGCTGGCCGTGGAGCGGGAGAACCAGCAACTGCTATTCCAGAGCGAGGATGCCAAGGAAGGGCTGGCGGCGTACGTAGAGAAGCGCCCAGCCACCTTCACGGCGAAATAGAAGCACTCACCTGGTCGGGGAAAGCTGAGGCTAATCGCCGATTGCCAAGTGGGAAGTGCCAAAAAATTGTGGAGTTGTTATGCCAGGCAAAGTTCATAAAATCGGATCATTCACTGATTGGGTAGGCCTGTTCGAGGAATGGCGGCAGGAGATCGGCGTCAATCGCGACGAGATTGCGCAGTTCAAGTTTGACACGCTGTTCGGCGCCATCGAAACCGGCGACATACAGTTTGGGCACTGGAAAGGGCGCAAGAAGTGGGAGAATGTGCGCCAGGTTCCTACGCAGCAGATTCGCGACGCTCTGCTCAACCTGATCGTGTATCAGGGTGATACCGAATTTGCCAGCGTCGAGCAGCAACGTCACCTGTTCGAGACAGCTCCTACCGACTGGGATCGCCGCGCACTTAGCCGCGTGATGATTGAAGAAATGCGCCACGGCTGGCAGATGTGCGCGCTGTTGGTGGAGCACTTCGGATATTCCGGCAAGGTCGAGGCACAGAAGATGCTGGAGCGGCGCGCCTTCGAAAACAAGCGCCTGCTGGGCGCTTTCAATGTCGACGTCGATAATTGGCTCGACTTCTTCACCTACACGGACTTTGTCGATCGTGACGGCAAGTTCCAGCTGCAGATGCTCAAGTACTCGGCGTTCGCGCCGCTGGGGCGGTCAATGTCCTACATGCTGCGCGAAGAGTCGTTCCATATGGGCGCGGGCAATGATGGGCTGCGGCGGGTCGTCGAGGCAGGGAAGATCCCGGGCTGGCTGATCCAGAAATATCTGAACAAGTGGATCTCGACCTCTCACGACCTGTTCGGCACCGATCATTCTTCGTCCGCGCACTGGGCCTATGTGTGGGGAGTGAAGGGACGCTACGACGAGCCGCAGAACCAGAGCGAGCCCGATCTCGACGATCTTAACGATTACAACCGCAACCTATACCACCAGGAGGTTGCGGGCCTGATCGAGCGGTTCAATAGCGTGCTGAAGGCGGGGCAGGAGCCTTTGTACGCTCCGCACATTAAATTCAACCGCGCTATTGGGCGATGGGCGGGCCAGAAATTCCACTGCAAGACCGGCGAGCCGCTCAGCGACCGAGAATACGAACAGCACTTCCAGGAAGCGATGCCTTCGGCGGAAGACAAGAAGCTGCTGCTGCAGATCATCGCCAACGAGAAAAACTGGATTGTGCCTAAGATGGGAGCCAAGGATCCGCTGGAGACCATCGGCGAGCCACGTAAGTCCGCCATCAATCTCTAGGCGGGATGGTGACCTGGGGATAGAGCTATGGCTGCTAATCCACAACCCGCATATTCGCGCCTCATGGTTTCCATGCAGGCGCCGGTGGCGCGCATCATCCTGGCGAATCCGTCGCTGAACGTAATCGACCTGGCGATGATGGACGAGCTCCAGGCGGTGCTGGAGCAGATTGAACAGCGGAAGGAAATAGCGGCCACTGTCTTTGCCGGCAGCGATCGCGCGTTTTCCGCCGGCGTGGACGTCGGAGCTCATACTGCCGAAAACGTGCGCAACATGCTGGTGAAGTTTCACTCCGTGATTCGAGCGGTTATTGCATCCAAGAAGGTGACCATTGCCGCGGTTCGCGGAAACTGCCTGGGTGGAGGCGCTGAGCTGGCCGCGGTCTGCGACCTGGTTTTCACCACGGACAACGCTACCTGGGGTTTTCCTGAGATTTCGCTCGGCTGCTTTCCGCCGGTTGCCGCGGCGATGCTTGCGGCTGTGGTGGGGCAGAAGCATGCCGCCGAACTGGTTCTTACCGGCCGCCAGATTACGGGCGAGGACGCGATGCGAATCGGTTTGGCCAATGAATCGCTGCCCGAAGACGAGCTCGCTGAGATCGTGGACGATACCGCCGAGCGCGTCAGCCAGCTCAGCCCAGCGGCGCTGGCGCTGACCAAGAAAGCTCTCTATGCGTGGGATTCGGCTCATTTCGATAAGGGGCTCGCGCGCGCTGAACAGATCTATCTGGAGGAATTGATGAAGCTTGACGATGCGCAGGAAGGCATCGCCGCGTTTCTGGAAAAACGTCCGCCGAGGTGGACGGGCAAGTGAGGCGAAGTAAGAATTCAGACCGGGTGACCGGGTGAAGTGGCGCTATGGATTTCGAAATCACACCTGAAGAACTGAAAGGCAAGCTTGACGCCGGCGATCGGCCAGTCCTGCTCGACATTCGCGACCAGTGGGAGTACGAAGCTGCCCGCATCAGCGGAAGCAAGCATATCCCGATGGACCAGATACCCGGGCGGGTACACCAGGAGCTCGATCCCGAGGAGCACATCGTAGTGATTTGCCATCATGGCATCCGCTCCGCCAACGTTACCAACTGGATGCGCCTGCAAGGGTTCGAAAATGTGCAGTCGCTGCGGGGAGGATTGGATCAGTGGTCGCGCCAGATCGACCCCAAGGTGCCGGTGTACTAGCTAGCGGCATCGCTGCTTGGAATTTTCGCTGGGTGCGGACTGCTGATTGTTGACTGCTCAATGAAAAAAGAACTCGTGGAACTCAAGATCAACGGCCGCACGCACGAGCTCGCTATCGAGCCCAACCGGCTTCTGCTGGAAGTGCTGCGCCAGGAAATGCAGCTGACCGGCAGCAAACGTGGTTGCGACGATTCTTCGTGCGGCGCCTGCACAGTGATGATCGACGGCATCCCCATGCTCTCTTGCACGCTGCTGGCTGCCAGTTGTCAGGGGCAGGAGATTACGACGGTTGAAGGTGTAGCCGATCATGGTGGACTGACAGCAATCCAACAGGCTTATGGCCGTTGGGGTGGCGCACAGTGCGGATATTGCACGCCGGGTTTCATCATGACCGTTAAGCACCTGCTGGCCAACAATCCTGACCCTACCGAAGACGAAATCCGCAGCGCGCTCAGCGGTAATCTCTGCCGTTGTACCGGGTACACGCAAATGTACCAGGCGATTCGCGATGCTATCCAAGCCGAAAAGAGGGGCCGATCAGCCCCAGCCGAGCTTGGGGAGATCCGATGACCTACCTGGTGGTGACGATCAAGGAAATTAGGGATACCGAGGCTTTCCAGCAATACGCCGAGCGCGTCAAGCCGCTCATTGAGGATCATGGAGGCAGATACATCGTCATTGAAAAATCGCCTGACGTACGTGATGGGCAGTGGAGTTTTGTGCGTACGGTAATGGTGGAATTTCCGTCGGCGGAAGCGGCACGCAGGTGGTATGACTCGGCTGAATATCGCGAGATCATCCCGCTGCGCAAGCGCGCCATTGACGGCAACATCGTGATGGTGCGCGATCTTCGCGAGGCGCCGATTGAGGGCTATCCGATGTCAGCAGCGCCGTCCCAGACCGCCGGATAGGGTGGAGCGAAGGAGTTTTTGGAATTGGAACGGGAGCGGGAATGAATGACCAGTTCAGCATAATCGGCAAGCCTATCGCGATGGTGGACGCCGCCGAAAAGACCACCGGGCACGGTAAGTACACCGACGACCTGAGCCTTCCCGGGATGCTGGTTGGCAAGATTTTGCACTCACCACATCCCCACGCGCGGATCCGGCACATCGACACCACTCGCGCGTTGGCATTGCCCGGCGTGGTAGCTGTGGTTACGGGACACGACGCTCCCACCTCCTACGGCATTCTTCCCATCGGGCATGATGAGCATGCGCTCTGCACCGACAAAGTGCGCTACGTCGGCGATAACGTCGCCTGTGTTGCAGCGGTTGACGAGACCACGGCCGAGAGAGCTCTGGAGTTGATTGAGGTCGATTACGAATTGCTGCCTGCCTATTTCGATCCCGAAGAGTCGATGAAGGCGGAAACCGATCTCATTCATGAGAAGCGGCCTCACAATATCGAAAAGGATTACCACCACGTCTTCGGAGAACCTGAGCGGGGTTTTGCCGAGGCCGAATATGTGGCGGAAGTACGTTACCTGGCGAACGAAGTTACGCACGCCGCCATGGAGCCGCACTCGACGCTGGCGTCATTCGAGCTCGATCCCCACACCGGCAAGTTTGGCCGGCTGACCGTTTGGTCCTCGACGCAGGTTCCTTATTACCTGCAGCACAAGCTCTCACTGGTGCTGGACATGCCGATGTCGCAGATTCGCGTGATCAAACCGCTGGTCGGCGGAGGCTTCGGCGGCAAGAGTGAAGTGATTCCGCTGGAGATCATCGCTGCGGTCGCCGCCCGCGCGGCCAAAGCGCCAGTGAAGATCACCTACACGCGGGAAGAGGTTTTCTGGGCTCATCGTGGACGTCCCCGGACCATCATCGATCTGAAAACCGGGGTCAAGAACGATGGCCGCATCACCGCTGTGGCCGCTCGCGTTGTGCAGGATGGCGGCGGGTACTGCTCTTATGGTCCGGTGACGATTCTCTACTCCGGGGCTTTGCTGGGGGCGCTCTATGACATTCCCAATGTCAAATATGACGGCTACCGCGTGCTTACGAATAAGCCCGCGTGTGGGGCGATGCGCGGGCACGGCACCGTTAATGTGCGGTTCGGGTTCGAATCGCAGCTGGACGAGATCGCTGCCGCGCTCAAGCTGGATCCGGCAGACCTTCGCCGTAGGAATCTGCTGAAGCCGCCCTGCATCACCGTGAACCAGCTTCGGGTCTTGAGTTACGGCCTGCCAGAGTGTATCGAGAAAGTAGTGGATCGCTCACAATGGAGCACGCGCCGGGGCAAGTTAGGGCGCGGCCGCGGTCTAGGCCTGGCATGCAGTCATTACGTGAGCGGCGCCGCCAACTCCATCATCAAGTCCGACATGCCCCACTCCACGGTGAACATCAAAATCGATCGCGACGGTGGTGTGGTCGTCTACACCGGTGCGGCCGAGATTGGTCAGGGATCCGACACCATGACTGCACAGATCGTTGCTGAGGTTCTTGGGTGCACGCTGTCGCGCGTTAAGGTGATTGCGGCTGATACAGATCTTACGCCCATTGATCTCGGTTCGTACTCCAGCCGCGTCACTCTCATGTCCGGCAACGCTGCGCTGAAAGCTGCGCAGGATGTGAAGCACAAGCTCATCGCTGCCGCGGCGAGAAAGCTGGGTTGTCTGGCGGATGATCTGATTTTTCGCTATGACGTAATTTTCCGGCGTGGGTCCGAATCGCGCGTTGCCTCTGAAGTTGCCGCTGAGCATGGTCGTACGGCGCAACTGGTGCACGGGCGGGTGGAGGGCCAGATCCTGCGGGGATCGCTGCAGCAGCAGCGCAAGAAAGATGACCAGGCTTCACGGGATTACATCACCTTCGAGGAAGCGGTGGTTGCGGCCATTGATTTCAGCGGCGCCCTCACCGGCACGGGTTCCTACGCTCCTCCGGTTGATTCGCGCGGTGGAAGTTTCAAGGGCGCAGGAGTGGGGCCGTCTCCTGCCTATTCATATTCTGCGCAGGTAGCGGAAGTCAGTGTGGACGAGGATACGGGCCAGGTCACCGTTCACAAGATATGGGCAGCACACGACTGCGGCCGCGCTCTGAATCCGGTGGCGGTTGAAGGCCAGGTGGTGGGCTCGGTGTGGATGGGCCTGGGCCAGGCGCTGCAGGAGGAGATGATCTGGAAAGATGGCCTGCTGATGAATCCCGGTCTATTGGAATATCGCTCGCCTTCTTCCATCGAGTCGCCTGAAATAGAAACCATCATCGTGGAGAGCATCGATCCTGAAGGTCCCTTTGGCGCCAAGGAGGCTGGTGAAGGATCGCTGGCCGCAACCATTCCCGCAATCTCGAACGCCATCTACGATGCAGTCGGCATCCGCCTGCGTGAGGCGCCTTTCACGCCCGAGCGCGTGCTAGCGGCGCTTCGTACCCAGAAAAACGCGAAGAAGATCAATCTCACGGAGGGCGCCGATCCGACCAAACCGCAGTCGTTCCGCGAACACGGCGGCGCTCTCTGGTTTCAGGGCAAGGGTCCGGTGCGGCATGAGCAGGATCCCGCGCGGTCATCGTATTCGCGCGCGGCCGATTCCGGGGGGCCCGAATGAGCCTTCCAGAATTTCATCTTCTCCGGGCGAAAACTCTGAGTGAGGCACTCGACACGCTCGCTCGGCATGCGGGTGAGATTCAGATTGTCGCCGGGGGTACGGACCTGGTTCCTTCGTTGCAGCAAAAGCTGTTTTCGCCGCGGTTTCTACTCGATATCCGCGGGATCGAGGAATTGAAGCGTATTCGTGTAGTCGCCGGCTCCGGTGTCGAGATCGGCGCATTGGTAACGCTCTCGGCGCTCGAGGACTCGGAATTTGTCCGGCGCAATTACTCGGTTCTCCACCAGGCAGCGCAAACCGTGGCATCTCCCATCCTGCGCAACATGGGGACACTAGGCGGGAACATCTGCCTGGATACGCGCTGTCTCTGGTACAACCAGTCGCTGGCGTGGCGGAAATCGTGCGGCTTCTGCATTAAGAAGGACGGCGACCTCTGCCACGTAGCACCCGGCGGCAAGAAGTGCTGGGCAGTATTTTCCGGCGATACCCCGCCGGCGCTTCTCTGTTTGGAAGCTGAGATCGAGATCGCGAATTCCCGCGGCAGGCGGCGCATTCCGCTCCGTGATTTCTATACCAATATCGGCGACTCGCGATTCCGGCTCGCCAGCGATGAGATCGTGACCCGCGTCTTCCTGCCTGAATCCAGTTCCGGTTATCGCGGCGTGTACCAGAAATTGCGGGTGCGTGGATCGATCGATTACCCGCTCGCCGGTGTAGCTGTGGCTCTAAAGAGCGCAAACGGCAGCGGCCCGATAACGGATGCGCGTGTTGCGATCACGGCGGTAAATCCTGCGCCGATTCTGGTTGCAAGCGCCTCGCATGCCTTGATTGGAAAGAGCGTGGACGAGCACACGGCGGCTATCGTAGGTGAGTTGGCTGCTCGGACAGCAAAGCCCCTAAC
>DASPRM010000048.1 GCA_035624455.1 Terriglobales bacterium | reverse complement strand
CAACAAAGGGTTTCGCCTGCAGCTTGATGGCGCTCGGCAGCGGCATGAAAAGGATCTCCCGCGAGGTTTTGTCGACTGTGTAACGAAGCGATTGGTCAAGAACACGGGCCAGGCCCGGCGCCCAAAGACTGGCAACCATGAGCATTACCAACGCGGTCGAGCCGAGGCTGACCGGCAGAATCAGCAAGGCAAATCCAATCCCGAGGTAACGGTGAATCCGACTCGTGAGCAAGATCTGGACGAGGAAACCGATGGTCGAGGTCCAGGCCTGGACGACCGCCAGAAAGCCCGCAATACCGGTCTCCTGGCTGTGAGCCGCCGCCGCAGCCATGTTGAGTTGTTGCTCTATAATGGCAGCCCCGATGGCGGCAAAGCTGATCACAAGCGCGATGATTTGCAGGTGCCTCGATTTGCGCAGAAGATCGAGCGCCTGCCATCCCCGGATCTCAGTCTTTCCCTGCGGAGCAGCAGCCAGTCCACTCAGCTGCTCGCGAACAATGATGGTCACCACGATCAGTACGCAGACCGTCATCAGTGAAGCGCTCACTAGAAGAATGTTGACGCTGCCAATCTCCTTCACGTAACTCGCCGTGAGTATCGAACCAGCAATTCCCCCCAGCGGAGCCCCGGCGGCGATGAAACCGAACAGTCGCTTGGCCTGGCGGGGATCGTAGACAAGGTTGGCCAGCGTCCAGAACTGGCTAATGAGCAGTATCCCCAGGATGAGTCCAGTCACGTAGAAGGCGACGGAAACCCACGTGCCGCCCGTTCGGAACAGGCACCAGAAGGCCACGAGCAAGCCTACGATTCCCACCTGCACGATGGGTAGGCTCCAACGACGTGGCAGGCGCGCCATCAGCCAGCCGTAACCGACCATGATCATGCCGATGAGCACACCGCCGGCCAGCTGCACATAGGGGAGGTTGTCGGCGCCCAGGCTGTCGATGAACTTGCTTCGGGTAATCGGCTTGATGGCACTGTAGCTGGCCATGGCGAGGAATGAATAAGTAAGCATCAGGAAAGCGGTGGCTGCCTCGCCGGCCTGTATCTGGCCAATGCAACCGAGAGTACGACTGGAGATCGAGCGGTCCATATCCATTTGAGTGGACTTTATCAAATTACTCTGCCCGCGAAATCGCCAATTTGGAGTCGGCAAGCTCGGGCGGGTCTTCATCGAGATGGCGTTCATGGTTTTGACAGACTTGTCGTTTTGGGAATGGCCGCTGGGTCCGAGATCATCTCGTACATGGCTTATGCACCCGCTCGGCCAGACTCTTATCGTGGCCGCCGGCTGTCATGAATCGTGGTGAATGTGGGTGCCTATCATCGGTAGCGCCTGGAGTGTTGGGGCTCGTCGATCTGCCACTTAGCGAATTACGGGGGAGTAGGCCAGCGGAGTTTCACCACCGGCCTCTCGCAGAACCGAGCGTGAGATTCTCACCTCACTCGGCTCCCATCAGACGAACGTACCGGTCATGCCGAGTCGCCAGTGAGCGAAGAGATCGGGTCGCTGAGTCGCGAGCCTTTCGATAAACTGGCCCGCGAGAGTTGCACCACGCTTAAAGCGCTTGAACTTACGCTGCGCCCAAGCCACGAGCGTCTGATTGACGTATCGCAGCAGGGGAGACAGCGCCGAAGGAGCATAGCGTCCGTAATATCCAATCCAACCTCGGAGGAGGGGATTGAGCTGCCGGGCGATGTCCTGTAAGGACAGCTGTGTTTCCCGTCGTAGGTTCAAGTCCCGGACCGTCGCCCGCATGTTGTTTAGCGCAGCGGAGCTGACTGCCGGATTGAATCCTCCGAACAGTACATTGTCCCGCATGCGTCGCACCTGCCGAGGCCGAAAGCAGTGCCCGAGGAAATCGAATTTGACGTTCGGGTATTGGCCTCTGCGGTTGTCGTCCACTCCGCCTTGTGGCGTGCCGCAGTTTCGCTCTATCGTAGTCCCGTCTTCCTTCACCATGGGCGCTTTGAGCCATCTTTCGATGTATAACAGCGCCCATTTACACGTTATGTGTTTCCGAACAGCCCGCAGCAAGAGCTCGTGGTCGATGTTGTGGTGGGTAGGGACAGGTCTTGAGGTGAATCTCTTGTGCCTGTCCCCCCTCGCGGAACCCGTCGAGCAGATTTCCCGCAACGGGCTCCCTACGCCTAGGCCGAAATCCATACGAACATTCCAGGAAATCCGCCTCAAACACCGCTTCCAATATGCGCGCGACCGCCCTTTGCAGCAGGCGATCTTCGACCGTGGGAATTCCCAGCGGCCTTGTCCCTACCTTGCCAGGTCCCTTGGATATCTCCACTCGGCGTACCGGCGGAGCCCGATAGGTTCCTCGCTTCAAGCGTTCGCACAGCTCTTGCACGCGCGTGTCTAAGTCCTGCTCGAACTCCTTCGTTGTCTCGCCGTCTACACCGCTTGCGCCCCGACGGTTCATTTGCTTCCAAGTCTCTTTAAGCAACTCCGGCGTGAGCAAATGCGCCAGCCAGGTGAAGCGCACCTTTGGGTTTGACTTTGCCTTCTTTGCGATCTGATCCAGTTGTGTGGACATTCTTCTCCCACCTCTGATTGTGCAGGGAATGTTTCCCTGGACCAGCAAACTCAACCTGCCCCGCCGCTTCCCCATGTACGCGGCTTTCCCGCGCTCCGAGTACTCCCAGCGGGTCCGACTTCCATCGTCGCTTTTATCTTCCTCAGGATTTGCCCATTCGGTCGATATACTCGGTCCGCTACCGTCAGTCCAAGACGGCGGTGGATCTCCCAGTTGCCCTGACACTTCCTTTTCTGCCCATGCCGTGCTCTTAGACCCCGCCGGAGTCTCCAGCGGCCATCGCCCTTGCGGCCGCCTACTATTGCCTTCCAGATTTTCGACCCTGTCGGCCTCCGGATGTGTCACGAGGCTCAATCGCTTCACTTGCGTTACGGCCTAGGCATCGCTCTGTCTACGCTTAGCCCATGTCGTTGCCTCCATGAGCCCAAGACTCGATTCCTGGTGGAGCGGCTCGTTCTCCTTACCAGGACGGGAGTTTCACCCGCTGGAAGCGCCCGGCTTAGCCTGGCGCACCGAATAGGCCTTTGATGTCGAACTCTAAAACCCAGTCATACTTCCAGCATCGTTCTCGCGTAGCCGCTATGGCATCCAGGGCCGACTTATTCGGCCTGTATCCATAGGAGTCTGCGAGAAAGATTGGCTCTAGACTCGGCTCAATTAGCTGTTTCACGACCATCTGCGCCACGCGATCGGCTACGGTGGGCACGCCCAAAATCCTTTCTCCACCACTCTTCTTTGGAATGGGGACGGCGCGTACCTGTGGGGGGAAGTAGGTTCCCGAGCTCATCCGATTCCAGATCTTGTACAGATTGCCTGCCAAGTCTTCCTCGAACTGCTCGATCGACTGTTCATCCACACCGGCCCCGCCACGATTGGATTTGACCGCTTTGTACACTTCGTACACCAAGCGCTTATCGATGTTGAACGGTTTGTTTGTCGCATGCATCGAGTTCATCCTGTCTCCAGTTGTTTCGGTGATGCAACCGCCTGACCCGACTCCTTTGCTCTAGCCCCAGTACAAGGCCTTCATCGCTCATATGAGTCGGTCCGCCCCAGGGCTCCGCCTCGGTACTCTCGCCTCGCAGTTCTGGCTGCTTGGACTTCTCCCTTGACATCGGAGCACTGGTTCCTGCAGTTCCGCACAATCGCCTGCATCCGCTTCACGCCCTCTCTACGCCGGTCGCCACCCGCCCAGTCAGCAGGTACCTGGCGGATTCATCCCAGATGTTTGCTCGCATCTGGTTTCGACGACACTTGACTTCGTAACGACGCGTCATCGATGGGTTCACTTTCGTTCGTCTCTCGGATGCGCACCTGCGCAAGTTTTCCTCGCGCTTTTCCTCCAACGCTCACCACCGCCGGCTTTTGACCGCAGCAGCTTGGAGCTGGTTTAAGACCTGCTCCTGAAAGCCGATCCTGAAGGACCATCCTTCATCGATTGCACAGCTCGTCCACGATTACGGTTAGGTCATGTGACCTCCTTATCCGTGCACTTCTGCAGCACACAGCAAACCGGAAGT
>DASPRM010000047.1 GCA_035624455.1 Terriglobales bacterium | reverse complement strand
AGAGCTTAAATACTCTCTCCCCGAGGAGAGCTTTCCGGCTCTCAGTCTTCCAAGGTCACAAGTTGTTGGGGATTCTAGCCGAGGTAGAGGCCGCTACCAGGTGTTATATGCGGTTCCGTCCGTGCCGGTGGCACTAGACCCGCTATGCACGTCCGTAATGCCGGGCTGGCTCTGATCCACGCTCAGCAGCACATCTTCCTGGTCCACTTGCCAGGTGTCGCGCGCGTTGGTAAACGGATCCATAGGAATTTCTTTCAGGTATCCCGCCTGCACCAGGTCATCGAGCGATTGTGGCGCTTTTTGCTTATCCAGCGAGTACTGGTCGATGCAACTGCGCAGGGTGAATAGATTTTGCTTCAGCACCGCTTCTCGCGCATGAACGATGGACTGATTGTAGATGGGAACAGCCACTGAAATGAGGATCAGAATGATGCTGATTACCACCATCAATTCGATAAGCGTGAAGCCACGCTGGCGCGCGTGCGCGCCGACACTACCCTTGCGATTTTTATTCCGCTTTACCATTCCGAGTATCGCGTCCCATCCAGAGCGGTATCCTCAGACTTGCTGTAGACGTCAAAGACGTTTTGTCCGCCCCAGGAATCACTCTTAGGATCGTCCTGCATCGAGCGCAATCCCCACTCTGCCTTGCCCGTCATGGGATCTACCGGGATGCTGCGCAAAAATCGAACCTTCTTCCCACCAACGTCCACGCCCTTTACCAGTGTTTCCAGATCTGGCGGGTAGCCCTCTGTCCCGAGCTTGACCTGGAACATACCCCGATCACCGGCGTCCTTGTAACGGTCAATACCGTCCCGTAGCTGCCACAGATCCCGCCGCAGCTCCCGTTCCTTATCCCGGCGAACCGTCACTCGCGCGAGCGGCAACGCTGCTCCGGTAAGGACCATCAGGATCGTGATCGCGACGATCAGCTCAACCAGAGTCAGCCCGCTTTCCCCGCCCCTTGCTGCTGATCTCCTCATACAAACATTTTAGCCTTTGGTGAGCCTTCGTACATCACCGGACGCTCACCATTGCCTGACCGCCCACTACTGGGATCGCCTGGTTATTCGGATCGCGTGCCTGCACTCTGTTGATGTTCAATACTGCCTGCCCCGGCCCGCGCGCCATGAACGTCAACGTAAACACCGCCCCGGTGCCACCTACTCCTCCTGAACCAGGCGGACGTGTAGCCGTCACCTGTACCGTCCCCGATGTGGCATCATCACGATGCACCAGCGCCACTGCCTGCCCGTCCTTGCTCAGGAAATCGCCGCTCGAGATATTCACCAGCTGCAGCAATTTTGGATCGTAGGTGATTTGTGCCGGCACGGCGTAAACATTCTCCGCCCCGCTCATGCTGACATTCACCATAAACGTCCGGCCAGAGTTAGCCGAGATGTTGGCTGGCTGGAAGCTCATCACTGCACTTCCCGTGGAGAGACTCGCCGGGGCTGAACCGTTGGGGGGTACCGTCGGCGTCGCAGCCGCGACCGTAGTCGAAGGTGCGACCGCCTGGTTGTTTTGCGCCGGGGGTGGCGCGGTCGCCGCTGGCGGAGGAGTCTGCGGAGCCGCTGCGGGTTGTGGAGGAGCCGGGGGTTGCGGAGCCGCGGACGGCGCCACCCCATTATGATTGGCGCTCGTCGCCGCCCCTCCTCCGGGTTGTTGTCCGGTCGGCGACGGCGGCGGCGGCGCCGATGCGTGCCTCAAGCCGATGAAATTCGCCGTGCCTACATCCAGTGGCCGCAGGTTCAGCTCGCTCACATCCTGGGCGCGAACGATGTGTGGTGTAACCGCAAAAACAATCTCATTCTCCTGCCGCGTCTTCTGGTCCTGCGCAAAGAAGTATTTCAGGATCGGAATCTTCGACAGCCAGGGATAGCCGCTCAGCGAAGTCACGTCGGAATCTTCCAGAAACCCGCTGATCAGGTTGGTCTCTCCCTCTCGCAGCCGGATCTCGTGCTCGATCTTGCGCTGCCCGATCGTGGGCTGCTGAATTCCGCCAATATTCGAACTTCCCGTCACCGACGAGATTTCCAGCGTCATCTTCAGCGTCACTTCTCTGCCGGCATGGATATGCGGCGTGATGTCCACATTCACCCCGACATCCAAATACTGGAACTGCGTGTTGACCAGGGGGTTGATTCCGACACCCCCGATGCCCGGCTGGAACGATCCCGTCGCTACTGGCACACGATCGCCAATCTTGAGTGTGGCTTTCTGATTGTCCAGGGCGCGAATTTGAGGATTCTGGATGATTTTCGTATGGGCATCCGTCAGCAGGAACGAAATTGTCGCCGGCGGTATCGTCACCGCAAAGTTCTTGGCATTCAGATTGGCAAGATCGTTGAGCGTAAGATTCGTGCTTGTGCCGGAGGTGATTGTGGCCGGAGTTGTTGTGCTTCCCTGCGAAGATGCAGTCGTCGTGTTGGTAGTAGTGGTCACGTTCGATTGCAACTGTACGGTCGCCGACGTCGGGGGATTGATACCCAGAGTGCGTGTCAGGTTCCGGCTCACCTGCATGACCGCCACTTCCACCAATACCTCGGGCTTAGCTTTATCGATGTCGGAGACCAGTTTTTCCGCCACCGCCACCTGATCCGGGGTGCCGCGCAGAACGATGGCATTTTGCGACGCGATCTGCTGCACCTGCCGCACATCCAGAATGGTACGGATTGCGTTCACCATATCCTGCAGATCATTGGGAGTGGACACGTTAGAGAGATAGATCGTCTTGATGACGCTCTGTTCCAACTCCTTACGCTTGGCCTGAGTATCGGAGGCGATGAAAATCGTATTGGATGTGACCGGCCGCCAGAATGTCTTCGACTCCAGTGCCACGATCTGCAGCGCCTGGTTCAGGGTTACGTTATTCAGTTCAATCGTGATGCGGCGCGAAGTGTAGTCAGGATCAAACAACACATTGATTCCCGCCAGCTTACCAATCGTGGTGTAAATGACCTTGGTATCTTCGGTCATTCGCAGATTGATGGGTGCGTTGGAGATCGGCTTCAGCTCGACCGGTCCTTCAGCCTCCTGCACGATACGCTCCAGGGAAGACTGGGGTGGCGGCGCTGGAGGCGGAGCGGGTGCTGTCTTACCCGACTCGATCTCTGCCTTCGTCTTGCGAATTTCCTGCTGGGCTATGAAGCTGGAGGGATCGATTTCCGCCGCACGCTGGAATTCGGCCAGCGCTTCCGTTAGCTTGCCCTGTTCGTGTAGCAACTGACCCTGATGCACATGGGCCGTAGAAGCGTAGAACCGCATTCGCGTGTATGCAGCTTTGTATCTTATGTCGGCAGGTTTGAGGTCGTAAGCCTGCTTGTAGTCTGCTAAAGCCTCGTCATATTTCTCACGCGCCTCGGCATCAACCCCCTGCTTGTAAGCAGAGTATGCCTTGTCGGCATGGAGGGGCGAAACGGCTGCCATGACGATAATCAAGACAGCCAGGGCTCCCTGTGGTCTCATCGTGTCCCCTGGGCAAACCTGTTCTTCAAAATAACCGCCAACTACGTGGAAGCTATTGCCAGTCGTGCAGTTAGGGAGAGCCGGATTATAGCACTCACCCTCGAAACACCAATCCACTAACTCTTTGGGGGAGAGTTACTACGGAGCGTTACCAGGTCCTTAGTCGTTATTAGAACGTGAATTAACTGCTCGCCTTGCGCGCAAAGTATATCCCACCCTGCCACAGAATCGACCCGAACTTTCGTCCCTCTAAGTTTTCCACGTGCTAGCATGAGACCCCAGTGCACGTGATTGACCACTATGCCCCGTCAGCAATCCCATCAGACAAAGCCGAATCCGGAAAAGTCCCCCCGGCGCCAGCCTACCGCTTCCGGGGAAAAGGACGCAGCGGTCAACCGCGCCGCCTCCCACAACTACTTCTTGTTGGAAAAGTTCGAGGCTGGCATCGCCCTGACCGGAACCGAGGTCAAGTCGATCCGCTCCGGTCGTGCCAACCTCAAAGACGCCTACGCTATCGTCAAGGACTCTGAACTCTGGCTTCTGAACGCGCACATCTCCCCCTACGAGCATGGCAGTTACAGCAACCATGAAGCTCTGCGCACCCGCAAGTTACTGGTTCACAAAGACGAAATTCGTCGGTTGATCGGAAAAACCCAGCAGAGGGGGCTTACCCTCATTCCTACCCGCCTCTACTTTAAGAATGGACGCGTGAAGGTGGAGGTTGCCTTGGCCAAGGGCAAACAACTTTGGGACAAGCGGGAAACCGAGCGCCGCCGCACCGCCGACCGCGAGGCCCGCGAAGCCATGCAGCGCGCCCGCAAGGCCGGCTAGCCGTACATAAGAGCGAACGTCTCGTCCGCTCAGGTCGAGGCACAGCCTCGACTCTTCCGCGCCTCTATCTTTTCTCACTCCCCCGGCAACCGAATGCCAGCAAACCCTTGAGGGGTCATGCTGAGCCCGCCGAGCGGGCGAAGCATCTATGTATTTGCTTCCCCGATCAAACCTCATACTTGTCCTTCATTTATTATTTCTCTCGCTATGAAAATACTGCTCTCTTCTAGCCCGCTTGCCCAAATTGAAACTGAATGCCTGGTAGCCACCGTCCTCGACCATTCC
The DNA here is from genome assembly GCA_035624455.1 of Terriglobales bacterium. Taxonomy (NCBI): domain Bacteria; kingdom Pseudomonadati; phylum Acidobacteriota; class Terriglobia; order Terriglobales; species Terriglobales bacterium. Next base: position 42,069 of record DASPRM010000047.1, on the reverse strand, counting down.
GACAATAACAACAAGCCTTCTCCCCGGGTCGCCACCAGCGATCCCGCCATCCCCGCAGCCGCCCAGGATCTCATCGCTACCGGCGAGGTCACCGGAAAATCCGGCGAGACCACTCTCCTGCATAAGCCAGCTGGCCTGAAGGCGCGCCGCCTGCTGCTCCTCGGTGGCGGCAAAGCTAAAAGCTTCAATTCTTACGAACTTCGCAAACTCGCCGGCACTGCGGTTCGCTTCCTGAAGTCTCGCGGCCTGCGCAGCTTTGCTTTTGCCGAACCAGAAATCCCCTCCGGCCCTACCGATGCCGTAAAGGCTACCGTGGAAGGCGCTTTCGTCGGCAACTTCGACTCCGACTTTTACAAGAGCGACCGCAAGGATCAGCACATCGACGAACTCACGATCGTTCCCACCATTCTGCAGAGCCCCGCCCTCGAAGCCGCAGTAAACGAGGGCCGAATTATCGGGGAGTCACAGAACTTCACTCGCACCCTCGTCAATGAGCCCGGCAACCGTATGACTCCCACAGTACTCGCCGATCGCGCCCGCAAAATGGCCGAGGAAGTCGGCCTCAAGTGCGAAACCTACGGCGCCGACAAAATCAAAGAACTCAAAATGGGCGCTTTCTGGAGTGTGGCCCAGGGTTCCGATGAGCCTCCTGCACTCATCATTCTCCGCTACGAACCGGCAGGCGCGCCCGACAAACCCGTGTTAGGCCTGATCGGAAAGGGAATCACGTTCGATAGCGGCGGCATCTCCATCAAGCCTGCCGACGGTATGGAAAAGATGAAATACGACATGGCCGGCGGCGCGGCCATGCTCGGCGCGATGCGCGCCATCGCCCTGCTTAGGCCGAAGGTGAAAGTGATCGCAATTGTGCTGGCCACTGAGAACATGCCTTCCGGCAAAGCACAGAAGCCGGGCGACGTGCAGATCGCCATGTCGGGCAAGTCCATCGAGATCATCAACACCGACGCTGAGGGTCGCCTCGTCCTCGCCGATGGACTGCACTACGCGCGCCAACTCGGCGTTACTCACCTGATCGATGCCGCCACGCTGACTGGCGCAGTTGTCGTGGCGCTCGGTTACGTCAACGCCGGCATCTTCGCCAACGATGACGCCATGTACGACCGCTTCCGCCAGGCACTCGAGCGTGCGGGAGAAAAAATGTGGCGTCTGCCGCTCGATTCCGAGTACCAGGAGATGATCAAATCCAACATTGCCGACATCGTGAACAGCGGCGGCCGCTGGGGCGGCGCAGTCACCGCCGCCATGTTCCTGAAGGAATTCGTCGGTGACACGCCCTGGCTCCATCTCGACATCGCCGGCACTGCTTGGGTGGAAGACAGTAAGGGTTGGATCGCCAAAGGCCCTTCAGGAATCGCCGTGCGTTCGATCGTGGAGTTTGCCCGCGACCTCGGATCCTAGACCTGGAAGCTCCACAATTTCAGGATTGCCATCCCGACCAAGTGCTGGTCTGATTCGATAACCGTCGGGTGGCCCACTCAAGCCCTCCGTTGGCTTGAGTGGGATAGGAGGATACCCCGGCTTCGACGCGACCAGCCTAATTCTCCAGCGGCCCGAACATCGCCCACAACGCCCCCTCCAGTGCAATAGGATCTTTGTACACCTCATAATGACCCGGCATCAGCACGCTAACCTGATTTCCGTTATGCGAGATCTGCGCGCGATGAACGCCCTGACAAGCGCGCACGTACAGATCCGAACTTACCCCGGACATCTCCTCATGCAGGATCTGTTTGTACCCATACCTGAGCAATACTTCTGCCAGCGGTGATTTCGGCTGTTCCGACAGGCGGCCCAACACTGCACGGCTTCTCATGCAACGCTTCCCATGCGCAACGAGATTCACCCCGCATTTGGAGCAGGCCAGAGCTCCCTGTTCGAGCAGTTGGTCGAAGTACTTGGGAGACACAACTACGTGGCGGTACTTCCATTTTGGGCGCAGCATAAGGGTCGAACAAATCTTACAAACGCTTTCGCCGCGTCGGCCTGGAACTAACCGAATCGTCAATTACCGAGGTGCGAGAAGGCCCTTGTCCGAACGAACCAACAGACTCCGGCGAGGCGAACCACCTGCGGAACCCATGCCGCCCGTCACCAGCTAGGGTTACGTCAGTCATTAGCAGTGCGATACCGACTCGCCTACCATTATGTGGAGGCAGAGCTTCAGACCAGCTTTTGAGCGCCGCGAGCCCACACCCGTCAAAGCCGCGCTGGAACACCCAGCGGCGTTTTGCCCGTTTTGCCGTCAGTCTCCACCTCAGCATCCTTCAACCCGGCTCTATGAACCCGATCACCGAGGGTCGCATACTGGACCTTGGCCTCGGCGGGCTGCGTTGCAATCTCCCCCTGAGTCTTCCCCTGGGTCAGCAGGTCTGGCTGGCTTTCAGCCTGCCGGGACGAAGTCAGTCGCTGCGCATCTTGGCCTGCGTGCGCTACTCGCAACATCGGCTCCATGGCTTCGAATTTCTCAGCGATAGCGCCGATCAGCGCAATCTCATTCGCAGCTTCTGCGCCGCATTCCTGCCCCTGGTGGAGTAAGCGTAGCTCGAGCCCTCTTGGCGAACGCACCCTAAGCACATTTCGCCCAGCATCCCCACCCGGCAGTAAAATCGTCCTATGACCCCCGAAGAAATCCTCCGCCTGGAGTTCAATCGTTGGGCCGAGGACGGCCGCGGCCCGGAGATGGAGAAGCATCACCTCTACATTACCGAGGAGGCAATCCGTCACATGGAACTGCGCGCCGGTGAGCGGATTCTCAATCTCGGTTGCGGCACGGGATGGGCTACTCGCCTGCTTGCCCGCCTCGTAGGCGAGGGCCTGGAAGGCTTCGGCCAGGTCGTAGGGCTCGACATCTCCGATGAAATGATCCGCCAGGCCCGCAAGCAGTCCCCTGAATTCGAAAACATCATGTTCATCCAGGGCTCGTCGGACCGCATTCCCTGGGAAGAAAATTTCTTCGAGAAGGTGTTGTCCGTCGAATCGTTTTACTACTACCCCGACCAGGACCGCACACTGGCTGAGTTGTTCCGCGTCATGGCGCCCAATGGACACATGTTCCTGCTCATCAACCTCTACCGCGACAACCACTACTCTCTGCGCTGGGTCGATGAATTGAAAGTCCCTGTGCGGGTGCGGTCAGAAGCGGAATACGTGCAGCTGCTAAAAGCACATGCCTTCGAAGATGTCGAAGCCTTTCGTATTCCCGACGAGACTCCAACGCCGAACGAATACTCCGGCAAGTGGTTCCGCAATGCGGAGGAACTGCGCGACTTTAAGCGCATCGGCGCGCTGCTGTTGACCGCACGCAAGCCCAACGTGCGCACCATGGCCCCCGCAATTCAGATCTACTAATAAGGGTCCGCCCCGGATGCTCTCACGGCACGGCCGCTGACATCGCGTATGTTTGTCATCACGAGCCGGCGGCGCGGGCGAGGGATCTGCAGTTGGTTTACTGTGCTCACGTCCACACCGGTAATCCAGGATTAGCCGAGTAGAACAAAATGCCGTCAGCGCCCTCACCCACACACTTGAAGGCGAGCCGCCCTCCTTTCTCCTCTCTGCTCTCTGTGGTTAATTTTCCTTTGTGTCCCTTGGTAACAAATAACTAAGGCGGGCTTTGCAGCCCGCCTATCAGCACCCCCAAGCGGAGAAGGTGGTATCAGGGGCGTGTTGAAGGGACCACCCTCCCGCTGGAGCTTGTCATGGCCACCTTCTCAACTATCGCGGACGCCGTCACCATATGAGACGTATAACGGCTATTATCGCGAACATCAGCTAGCACCAACGCTGCGATCGTCCCCAGGATCAGTCCCGCGATAGTTGAGATTTTCTGCTTCATTACGTTTTCTCAGTTCACTCTGATAGACGCGGCAGGCTCTGATTTGTTATCAGGGCAGTTCAGGCTGGCGATTGAAGACCTGGCGGAAGGTATCGTAATCGGATTTCCCGAACAACACGAACGCAACCAGCTTCACACCGCTTGCTGGGTGTTCGATCGCATATTCACGCACCGCTCCCAGCATGACCTCAGCACATTCGTCCACGGGAAATCCCGCGACTCCGGTGGCCAGCGCTGGAAACCCAATACTCGCGAGCTTCTTCTCTTCTGCGAGGCGCAGGCTGTTGAGTGTTGCGTTACGAATGATGGGAGCGCTGGAAAGTGATCCCGGCCGCTTGGGCACGCGATGATCTTCTGGCCGATAACCCATTGCCGCAGCATGAATCACGAATTTGTTCGGCAACTGTCCGCCGACGGTGACAACCGCCTCACCTAGCGCAATCGGCCCTTGTGCCTGCGCTTCTTCATCGATCTCATTGCCGCCCTTCCTGCGGATCGCTCCCGCCACACCTGACCCCAGCGCGAGGTCAGTGTTCGCAGCGTTCACGATCGCGTCCAGATCAGGCTGCTCGGTGAGGTCACCCTGACGAATATCAATGTGCATAGCAACGAACCCTGAGGGTGCCCTACTCTAGCCGTCTTTTGGCTAGTGTGGGGTAGTTGCTTTTGGCCGCATCTGCCACCCACCCGCAATTGACGCCCCCGCCTCGCCCGGCCTAGACTGGCCTCAATCGCGGCATCCGAGTTCTTTGTGACCGTAGTCACATGATTGCCGTTCGGCCTGCCGCCGTTATCCTATCCCGGTTCGTATAGGATGAATAGCTTCGAGGCTCAGGTCCATGGGGGAATAAATGTCCTGGTTGCAGAACAAGTTCGAAAAGAACTTTCTGATCACCACGGTTGACTACGTCTTCAACTGGGCGCGCAAATCTGCGCTCTGGCCCATGACCTTCGGTCTGGCCTGCTGCGCCATCGAGATGATCGCCTCCTCTACCGCCCGCTTCGATATCGCACGCTTCGGGTCCGAAGTCTTTCGCCCCAGCCCGCGGCAGAGCGATCTTATGATCGTCTCCGGCACCGTAACCCTGAAAATGGCGCCGGTCGTGAAGCGAATCTACGACCAGATGCCTGACCCCAAGTGGGTAATCTCCATGGGCGCATGCTCATCCGTTGGTGGGCCATTCAACACTTACGCTGTCTTGCAGGGCGTCGATCGTATCGTCCCCGTTGACGTGTACGTAATCGGCTGTCCGCCGCGCCCGGAAAATCTCTTCTACGCGCTGCTCAAACTGCAGGACAAAATTGACCAGATGTCGGTCGCCAGGAAACCTACTGAAGTCCGCCTGGAAGAGAACATGGTGGAAAACTTCAAGCGCCAGGTCATGATCGCGCAAACCCTGCAGCCGAAATAGCCGGCCCCTGTCCCGTAATCCCAGCCTGATTGTTATCCCGACCAAGCGATGGGATCGCTTGCGGGCGATTTTATCGCGCGTGGAGGGACCTGCTTTTGCCTCATCGCCTCCGGGAGTTCAGGTGGCCCACTCAATCCGTCTTTTGGCTTGAGTGGGATATTCAGTTTTCCCAGTTTTCCCAGTTTTCAATTTCCCATTTGCAATTTACAGTTCCCCTGCATGTCCGATTTCGTCAGACTAGCTTCGAAGCCCGATCTCCCCGAGGAAGGTGAAGCCCGCGAATTTCCCCTGGGCGACAAGACGATCTGCATCGCCAACGTTGACGGCAACTATTGCGCGATGGATAACGTCTGCGTCCACCGCGGCGGTCCTTTAGCTCAAGGCGTGGTCGCCGATGGCAAGATCATCTGTCCCTGGCACGGCTGGCAATACGATCCCAAGACCGGCGTCCCTGCCGAGAATCCCGCCCTCAAGGTCGCGGTCTATCCCATCAAAATCGAAGGCGAGGAAGTTCTGGTAGAGGTGGGGTAGCCGACACCTTCGATTTCTGTCAAGCCCCTCGGTCCTCCTCTTTTCTCCTATCCCCATGTTGCACGAGTAAATAAATCGCCGCTCCCAATGTCCCATTTGCCTATCCCGATTTGCTAAGCTGGAATTAGGGACATTGATCAAGAGCTGCTGGCGAACGCGGGACATCAGCGCAGTAATCTTCGATCCCACAACGAGTCCTAAAACGATTTGTCATCACGAGCGAGCAAAGCGAGCGAAGGATCTGCACTCATTCCCGCCACCAGCAAGCATTAAGGCGTCGTGCTGTATCAGCCCCAGGCGGAGGAAGTGTGGTCTCAAAACACAAACGCTAGCCCTTTGTTTTCAATAGTTTGAGACTTAAGCCGATTGGATTGTTGGATTTTGCAGCGCCTCTCGCGCCAATCATCTGAAAACAGTAGATTTTTGCAAGTACGGTAGGCGAACCTGCGCGCCTCGAAGCTTCGATTCACCCCAGGAATCTCAGAAATCCCCTGGGATCGTTTTCAAAATTCGGAAACACGGCGTTCAGGTCCCGCACTCCCATGTGCCGGTACACGACCTCGCCCAGGACCCTGCGAAAGTCCGTCGTCAGCGCGAGATCTCGCCCCTCGTAGAGTTGCTCGGGCGTCAGGCCGGGCCAGCGTCCATAGACGCGCCCGCCCTTCACCGGGCCACCCATGATGAACATCACGTTGGCGTGGCCGTGGTCGGTGCCGCGGTTGCCGTTTTCTCGAGCCGTGCGCCCGAACTCCGACATCGTCACCACCACCGTGCTTTCCGCCAGGTCGCCGAGGTCGGTCCAGAATGCGGCCATCGACTGCGAGAGTTCGGTCAACCGGTTCGCGATCTGCCCCTGCACTGCTCCCTCATTGACGTGGTGGTCCCATCCGCCGATGTCGGTGAACGCAACCTCTACGCCCAGATCCGCCTTGATAAGTTGCGCCACCTGACGAAGCGCTTGCCCCAGCCCGCCGTTGGGATAGTTGGCCCCGCGCGCCGGCGTGTACTTGTCAGGATTCGCCGCCTTGAGCATTTTTACTGCGTCGAAAGTCTCCTGCCCGGTGCCGTGCAGCACGGTATCCACCGACTGGCTGTACATGGCTTCAAACGTGTTCGCCAGCGGTTGCGCCGCAGGATTTCTCCCGCCGACGCCAAAGTCGTTAACGTTACTGATTGCCACCGCCGGTGCCGAGCCCGCCAGAATCCGCGGCAGTCGCGTGCCCAACGCCACCGCACGGAACGCTGAGTCATGCTCCCCCGTATGTGGTGAGTGCAGGCAGCGATTTAGCCAGCCATCCTCCGTACTCTTGTAGCCTGGAGTTCCTGATTCCATGTAATCCTGCGCGTCAAAGTGCGAGCGCGTGGCATCGGGCGATCCGGCAGCGTGCACGATGGCGAGATGCCCCTGATCCCAAAGCGGCTTGAATGACGTCAGTGCCGGATGGAGTCCAAACATCCCATTCAGATCGATGACCTGTTGTCGCGGGATGTTAATGCTCGGCCGCATGGCGTAGTACGACGGCTCGCCGTGGGGCACGACAATATTCAAGCCATCAGCGGCGCCCCGCATGAAGATGACGACGAACCGTTTATGGCCGTTGGGCAGACCCTCCGCGGCGTAAACTGCGCGCGACAAAAAGGCAGGAATCGCGGCGGTGCCTACGATCGCCATGGCCCCGCCCTTCAGGAAAACTCTGCGTGTAATTGACATACCTTTGTGTTCCTTCATGTCCGCCGTGGTGGAGGGTTCATCGCCGCTGAAACTCCGGCGACCCCAGGAGCAACCCCGCAATTACCCCCACATTCGGTGGGCGCGACGCATCGTCCAGCACCCGTCCGGTGACCTGTGGATCGGCAAGCTGTTTCAGGATCGTGGCGTGCGTCTGCTGCGAAATGTCTCCTGCCAGCAGCACACTCTCCAGGGATCCAACCGCCTGTTCCGCGGTAGATGAACTGGACGTTGCTAACAATTGTGAGGCATTGAACTCCACCCCGCGCATGCGCCCATTTCCCAATTGCAGAGCAAAGTTCATGCGGTTCAGCAACGCAGACGAATTCACCCACGCTTCCGCCTTCATGGGATATCCGGTCGGCGGCTGTTGCCCATACAAAGGCATGCCCATGCGATTGAGCGCTTGCACCAAGGGCCTCGCATTGTTGATATCGGCTCCAGTCGCACGAATGGAGGAAACCACGAACTCCAGCGGCGTCTTGACTTTGGCGCGATAGGCCGCTGGTGACCAGAACTCCGGCGAGTTGAACATTGTCATCAGTACTTCCCGGATGTCTCCGTCGCTCTTCCGAAACGTTTCGGCCATGCGATCGACCAACGTCGGCGGAGGATTATCGGAAACAAAACGGGTGGCCAGCTTGGTGGAGATAAACCGTGCCGTCGAGGGATGACGGGCTAGCATCTCCAGCACCTTCATGCCTTCTTTCTCCCCATCCTCTTTGATCTTCTGGCCCAGGACCGTCTTGTTACCCGGTTCATGCTTGCGTTCGTCGAATTCGTAACCGCCGCCGCGCCGCGGCTCGCGCAATGTCCAACCGGTGAATACGCGCGCTACTTCGGTCACGTCTTTCTGTGTATATCCGCCATCGACGCCCAGCGTGTGCAGCTCCATCAGTTCGCGAGCGTAGTTCTCGTTCAGACCTTTCTGCTGCTTTTTCTGCTGTTGTGCCTGCGGCCGAGCTACCGGCGGCCTCCCGCCGAATGGCCCGCCAAAGTAGGGACGCCGCGGATGAAACGAGGCGTTGTTACGCGCAGGATGATTACCGTACTTTGCGAATTCCGAGTTCGGACCCACGCTGTCCCAGTTGTCCAGATACCACAGCATGGCCGGACTCTTAGCCGTAGCCACCAGCAGGTCCTTGAATTTGCCCAGCGCATGCGCACGTATCACGTCGCGCTCATACGAAGTGATGAGGTAGCGATCCGGCCCCTTGCCGATAAAAACGTTGAAGTGGTTGAACCAGAAGTCGGTCATCACCTCGTCCAGTTGCCGTTCACTGTAGGCAGCGCGCAATATCTTGCCCTGCTGTAATTCGCCGACCACCACCTGTTCCGGATTTGCCAGCGCCATGACGGTCTCGCGCTGATCGGGCGTGAGCGATGCCAATAGCTGTTCGCGATCTTCCGGGCGCAATGCTCGCGCGAAGCGCTCGCGCTCTTGCGCATCCATCTTGAGGATGGCCTGCATACGTTTTTCCGCCGGCATCGCCATGAACTCTTCATACTTCAAGTCGGCATACATGCGGGCTTCCCGCTGCGCGGCTTTCTGCTGTTCATTGGCCTGATCGCTGCTGGCGGAGTTATCAGGCGGCTTTGAAGAATTGGAGACGACTGGCGAGATCCCCTGTCCCACGCCGGAAACTGCCGGGTTTGCCGTTTGCGTATCGACATTCGCCGCTTGTGGCGCGCCGTCACCCTTGGCTTGTTTGCGGGCCTGCTGATCCTCAATCTTCTGGATCTGCGATTCGTAGATGGCGCGCTTCACAGGATCGGACGGCAGCGGTGCTCTGCCATTGATTACCGCCTGCACCGCCTGGCGCGGCGGAAAATTCTCAACCAGCATCTGCGTGTCCATGTTCAGACTGCGAAAGGGTGAAAGCCGAGCCTCCAGCGCAGAGTCATTGATTTTGTCAGGATGAAGCTGCTCCTCGAACCATTTGTCCACGCCCATCGCCATCACGCGATCCACATCTCCCGGCCGCGGGCCGAACGTGAAGCGATTTAGAACATGCAGAGCCCGCTGGCGTTCATCCATCTGCGCCTGGACAGCCGCCGCCTTCTTTTTGTCCTTCTTCTTATTACCCGCGGAGACTAGGGATGTGGAGAGCGCCAGACTCAGTACCAGGAGTCCAGCGAGAAGTGCTTTCCTTGGCAAATGCATAGGCCCTCACCCGGCGCGCGGGAACTCAGCGATTATCAACCCTTAACCAGTAAAATTGTTGCGTTACCCCAGTGCATATGCCATCGCGGTCGTCTTGGGCCGTGGGTAAGCCTTCGGCCCACTCAAGAATGAAAAATTAGGAATGGGGTGCCCCACCCTTCCGCCGTCTTTTGGCGAAGGGTGGGAATTCTGTCCTTCACGTGAAAGCGGGAAGAGCTTTATGCCGAGTACACCCGTCCGCTGGCCAGCTTGTGGTTGAGGGTCGAAGCCAGGGCATCGACGTCAGTGGGTCCGATGCTGCATATAACGCGCTCATCCAGGAACTTGCTCTTGTTACGCCCCGTAGAATCTCGCCGCACCTGGATGAGCAACGCCTGGACTGCGGTGGGATCGAACTTGCCGGGTGTATTGCGAACGATTTCGCTGAGGGCTTCTCCGATGCTGTGGGAATGCCGGTAGGGACGCTCGCTGGTCATCGCGTCGAATGTGTCCGCGAGCCCAATCACGCGCGCAGGCAAAACAATCTCGTCCAGGTGCAGACGATCGGGATAGCCGCTGCCGTCGGCTCGCTCGTGATGGTTGCGCACCACCTCGGCAACCTTGGGCCAGGGGAATTGCACTCCAGTGACGATCTGATGACCGATAACAGTGTGATCGGCCATCTCGCGAAACTCGTCTGGGTTGAGCGCGCTGGGCTTGCCGAACAGCGCCTTGTCGACCGCCACCTTGCCGATGTCGTGCAGATACCCGCTGGCGCGAAGGCCGGCAACATCTGGCGCTTCCATGCCCATCGCTTCGCCTACTGCTGCTGCATAACGCCCAACCCGCAGGGAATGCCCGCGTATATGGACATGCTTAACATCGATGGCATTGGCAAACGTCTCTAACGCGGTGTCGTAGAAATTCTGTACCGAGGCCAGCAGCCGAAGGTGTTCAGACACACGCTGCGAGAGGGATTCCGTCAGCGTGTAGTTGTGTACCGCCAGCGCAACGTAGTTGCAGAGCATGCGCAGGGCATCTAATTCATCGTCGCTGTAGGGGCCGTCGGTCGCTCGTTGCCCCAGAGCCAGCATGCCTACCAGCTTCCCGCTGACCAGCAGAGGCACAATGCACTTGAACAGTTCCGGTGCGATGTTGCCGTTGGGACTTAAGAATCCCTCGTAGTTCTTCGCACTCAGAGCCTGAGGTCCGCGCAGGGAAACCAAGGCATGCACGTGCTTGGGAAGTAGTGGAATTACCGCCTGGGGAGGAAACGCCTGAAACCCACGCGCGGCGATCGAGGCCAGCATGGCCGGCTTGTCTCGAAAAAGGAAAAGAGCGGCTTCCGCCGCGTCCACCGCTTCCATTAAGGCGCTCAGGACGGAACTGGCAGTCTCCCGGAAATCGCGATCGGCCGTCATTAATGATCCGAGGTCGGACAGAGCCTCGAAGGTCATCAGCAGCCGGCGGAAGTTGTTGTTTCTTAGGCCCACTCAGTGGTGAGCAAGAATCTTCAGAGCAATCGAAGCCTACCACGCTGCCCGGCCAACACATCAGGCCGTCCCTGTTACTTAGTTTGGTGCACACCAAAGTACCATTTCCGGCGTGCGGGAACCGAAAATGCAACCACCATGCAATCTGAGGGTGCCCCACTCTAGCCGTCTTTTTGGCAGGGTGGGAGGTCGAGGCGTAGCCTCGACAGGGAAGTGGATTGAAACGTACTACGCTACTTCTCCCGCGCCACCACAAACTCCGGGATCCACACCATCGCCCGCTTGATCTCTGAATCGGGAAAGCCGCAGATGGCCTTACGCGCATCCTCCGCGTACCGATTGGCACAAGCAATGGCGTCCGCCAATGAGCCATAGCGATGCAGGATCGCCAGCACCTCAGCATGCGACACGCCATTGAACGCCCGCTCCCGCAAAACTGTCTCGATCGCTTTTCGTTCCGAAGACGTGCAGCGCTCCAGGGCGTGAATGACCGCCATGGTGGCTTTGCCTTCGCGCAGATCGCTGGCGACGGGCTTTCCCAGGACTTCCTCGCTGGCAGTTAAATCGAGCACGTCATCTACGATCTGGAACGCCATCCCCAGATTCCGTCCGTAGGCCGCCAACCGGTCTTCCTGATCTGATGTGGCATTACCGAGAATCCCGCCTAGCCTCATGCAAACTGAAAACAGGCAAGCTGTCTTGCGGTAGATGAGATCGAAGTGTTCGTCGAGTGAGATGCAGCGGCCCAGCTTCTCCATCTGCAGGAGCTCGCCCTCCACCATCTGCTGGGTGAGCTCGATCAGTACGTCAAGAACCCGGAAGTTGCGTTCCTGCACCGCAACCTTGAAGGCCTGCATGTAGAGCCAATCCCCCGCCAGAACACACTTGGAATTGCCCCATTGCGTATTGGCGGCAGCGCGACCACGGCGGGTCTGGGCTTCGTCGATAATGTCGTCATGCACCAGGGTCGCGGTGTGGATGATTTCGACCACCGCGCCCAGCTTGACGGGACTGCTGCCGGTCTTATTACAGAGCTTGGCCGAAAGCAGCAGCAAAGCCGGACGCAGGCGCTTGCCCCCGCCAGCACGCAAGTATTCTCCAATCTCGGTGATGACCGGCACCCCCGAGACGGTGTCACAACCGAACTCGTGCTCGATCGCCGCCAGGTCCTCGCGCAGCAGATCAAAGACTTCTTTTGCGTTCGTGGTAGCTGATGTCCCCAAGCTTTCCATCCGCTATCGATGGTATCTAGGCTGCCAAGCAGGCCGGTATCCGCTCAGTTCGACCGGTAATTCGTAAACTGCATGTCGATCCCGAAATCCTTCTGCTTCAGCAGCGAGATGATCTCCTGCAGGGTGTCGCGGTCTTTTCCTGAGACTCGCACCAGATCCCCCTGGATCGATGCCTGTACCTTCTTCTTCGAATCCTTGATGGTCTTCACGATGTCGCGTGCTTTTTCCACCGGAATTCCCTGCTGCAAGCTGATTCGCTGCCGGACGGTGCTGCCCGCAGCGGGCTCGATCGCACCGTAACTCAATCCCTTCAGGGGAACTCCCCTCTTCACCAGCTTCGCCTGCAGAACTTCGTTCACGGCTTTGAGCTTATAGTCATCTGCCGAAGCGAGAATGATCGCCTCTTTGCCTTCCAGTGTGATGTTGGAATGCGAACCTTTTAGATCAAACCGGGTGTGGATCTCCTTCAGCGCATTCTGAATGGCATTGCTGACTTCCTGCAGGTCGATCCTGCTGACAATATCAAACGTGTTCTCAGGCATAGCTCTTTCCAGTGTACGCTAACGGCTCTTTTCCACGGCCAGCGGATTTGTCAGGCTTATATCGAAGAAGCGATAGAAATTTTCTGAAGTCATTCGCCCAACCTCTTCCCGATCCATTCCACGCAATTCGCCGATCTGGCGTGCGGTTTCCACCACGAATGCCGGCTCGTTGCGCTTGCCGCGATGCGGTATCGGCGCCAGGTAAGGCGAATCCGTCTCGATAAACATTCGGTCCATCGGAATCACCTTAGCAACTCTGCGTATGTTCTCCGCTTTCGGATAAGTCAGGTTCCCTGCAAATGAAATCACAAATCCCATCACCAATGCCGTGCGGGCGTGGCTCTCTTCTCCGGTGAAACAGTGCAGCACGCCACCCAGGCCACTTCCGGACCAATGCTCACGGATCAGGCGCAGACAGTCGGTCCAGGAGTCCTCGCTATTTTCTGATGGCCGGCAGTGAATGATGATCGGCAGCCCCGCCGCACGCGCGAGCTCCATCTGCCGCACAAAAACCTGCTGCTGGATTTCGCGAGGAGAATGATCGTAGTAATAGTCGAGCCCCATTTCTCCCCAAGCGATCACCTTCGGATTGCGCGCCAATTGCTCCATGCGCGCGTAGTGCTCTTCCTTCGCCAGGCGAGCCTCATGAGGATGGATTCCGACCGTGGCGTAGATTGCCGGCCCTTCCTTCACAGACTCCGCCAGCTTCAGCGCGCAGTCCACATCATCTGGACCTTCGCCATTCCCGATCACCAGCATGGCCTCGACGCCCACCTCTTGAGCACGAGCTAGGACCTGATCGCGATCCTTTTGGAATCGCGGTCCATCCAGATGGCAATGGGAATCGACGAACATTCGCTATTGTGAAACTGGAAAAGCTAGCCCGCTCTAATCAAAATTTCAGCTGTCATCCTGAGCGAGGGCCGGGCCAACCCTCCCTGCCCGAGTCGAAGGACCTTGCGTTTCTTAGAACCGAACCTCTCCGCCTACTTCAGCCTCGCCCCTACCGGAACGTCTTCCAGAAATCCGGCAAGCACGGGTCTTCCCTCTTCGCCGATGGACGCCGCCAGCAGCATGCCGTTTGACTCCAGCCCGCGCAGCTTGCGGGCTTCCAGATTAGCTACGATGACGATCTTGCGCCCAATCAACTGCTCGGGCTCGTATGCCTTGGCGATTCCGGCAACGATCTGCCGCACTTCATTACCCAGATCAACCTCCAGTCGCAGCAGCTTATCGGCTCCCTTGACCTTCTCCGCGCTCTTCACCTGTGCCACCCGCAGCTCCACTTTCATGAAGTCGTCGATTTTGATCTTGTTGCCATCGGCTGTAGGAACAGCAGCGGGCTGAGAGGGACCGCATGCCGCTGGTGTGGCGCTTGCTGCCGGCGCGCTGAGGGCTTGTGTACGTTCCTGTTCTTCCAATTGCTGCATCCTTTCAATTGCGGATTTGTCGGCGCGGGGAAATACGGGTTCCACCTTGCCGATTCTTATGCCCAGACCGAGTTGTCCCCACTTCAGGTCCGGCAAACGAAACTTCCGTATGTCGCCTAACCCAAGTTGTGACCAGATGCGGGCAGTGGAATCGGGAATCACCGGATGAACCAGCGCCGTCACAATGCGCAGCGCCTCGGCGGACGTGTAAAGAACCGTGGCCAAACGTGCCCGGCTGGTTTCATCGCTCTTTTCCGCCAGCACCCAGGGCTCATTCTCGACGATGTACTTGTTCACCGCGCCAATCAGGCCCCAGGCACTCTCCAGGGCGCGCGAGAACTGGTACTGATCGAAAAGCGAGTTGGTCTCCGCAATGGTGCGCGTTGCCAGATCAGCAATCGCATTGTCCCCGGCGGTGCGCGCTGCTGCCGCCGACGGATATGGAACCTGCTCATGAAAGTAGCGCGCGATCATGGTGAGCGTGCGACTGGCCAGATTCCCCAGATCGTTAGCCAAATCAGAATTGAAGCGCTGCACCAAAGCATCGAACGAGAACGACCCATCCTGGCCAAAGACAATTTCCCGCAGCAGAAAATAACGCAGCGCATCCGCACCCAGAACTTCGAGGATGGTTTCCGCGCGAACGATATTTCCGCGCGATTTTGACATCTTGCTTTCTTCAAACAACAGCCAGCCGTGCGCGAAGATGCCCCTGGGAAGCGGCAGCCCCGCTGCCATCAGAAAGGCCGGCCAGTAAACGCAGTGGAAACGCACGATCTCCTTCCCGATCATGTGCAGGTCTACCGGCCACCACTTTTCGAAATTCTCCTGGTCGGCTGGTTCGGGCGCTCCGAAGCCGATGGCGGTGATGTAGTTGATCAGCGCATCCAGCCAGACGTAGATGACCTGCTGCGGGTCGTCAGGAACGGGGATGCCCCACTTGAACGTGCTGCGGCTGATCGAGAGATCGCGTAGTCCGCCGCTGACAAAAGAAACTACTTCGTTGCGGCGCGTCTCCGGACGAATGAAGTCAGGCTGGGCGTACAGCTTGAGCAGCTTGTCCTCGAAAGCGGAGAGCCGGAAGAAATAATTCTCCTCACTCACAGTCTCCGTCGGCCGTCCGCATTCCGGGCAGGGCTCGCCCGGGCCCACCGAATCCACGTAGAGCTCGTCGAAAACGCAGTACTGGCCGGTATACGAGCCTTTGTAGATGTAGCCATTCTTCTGCAGCAACCGGAATAATTCCTGTACGCCACGTTTATGGCGGTCCTCGGTGGTACGGATAAAGTCGTCGTATGTAATTCCCATCCGCTCCCATAGACCGCGAAACTCCCCTGAGACTTCGTCCGCGAGCGCCTTGGGAGTAATTCCGCGGGCGGCGGCCGCTCGCTCAATCTTCATGCCATGTTCGTCCGTGCCGGTAAGAAACCACGTATCCGCACCTAGCATGCGCTGCCGCCGGGCGATCACGTCGCACACAATGGTGGTGTAGCTGTGCCCAATGTGCGGGCGCGCATTCACGTAATAGATCGGAGTTGTAATGTAGAACTTTCTACTCATTCTGCTGGTCCAGGTAGGCGCGGATAGCTTCCTGCATCACGCGTTTCAGCGGAACCCCGCGCTCTGAGGCAATGCGCCGGCAATCTTCGTATTCGGGCGCATAGTTCACCACCGTGCCATTGAGGTTGGCGAGCTTCATCTGGACCTCACCCCACGGCGTTTGCACCGGAAGGGAACGGCGCACCAGCACCTCGCGCCGTTCCTCCCGCATTCGCACACCGAGGGTGGTGCTCTCCGCAAAGATCAGCCGCGTCAGGCGCTCCGCATCCTGCGGCAAGGCCAGCACCGTAAGCACGGTTCCCGGGCGGTTCTTCTTCATCTGAGCTGGGGTGGCGAACACATCCAGCGCACCCTCAGCCAGCAGGCGATCCATAACGTAGCCGAAAACCTGCGGGTTCAGATCGTCGAGATTGGCCTCGAGCACGGAGATCGTGTCCGCAGTCTGGCGCGATTCCTGAACTGCCTCGCCGACAATCAGCCGCAGAACATTCGGAGCGCCAGGAATATCTCGCGAGCCTGCCCCGTACCCGCTGGCCTCAACTCGCAGCGGCGGCAGCTCACCGAATCTCGTCGCCAGCACGCTGACAATCGCCGCCCCCGTGGGCGTCACCAATTCTTTCTCGATGCCCGATGAATAGACCGGGCCCCCTTTGAGCAACTCGACTACCGCCGGCGCCGGCACTGGAAAGCGTCCATGCGCGCACTCTACGGTGCCACCACCCACATTCAGAGGTGAGCAAACCCATTCGTCTACGCCCAAAGTCTCGCTGCCCACCGCCGCGCAGACAATGTCCACGATCGCATCCACTGCTCCCACTTCGTGAAAATGCACCTGCTCGATGTTGCAGCCATGGACCTTGGCCTCGGCCTTGCCCAGCGCTTCAAAGATGGCGAGCGCTCTGGCCTTTGCCGATTCACTGATTGGCGCGCGTTCAATGATTTGCCGAATCTCGCTGAGCGCCCGCCCATGGGCATGGTGAGCATGCTGCGCATCGTCCTCGTGTTCCGGGTCAGTATGTAGATCATGAACATGTGGGTGCGGATGCTGGTGGTCATGAACTCGCGCATGCACTTGCTTGTCCCGGCGGACGCGCCAGTTGTCGTCACGCGGCTGATCCTTTTCTCCGCCCACCCAGACATCGACCTTTGTGGCACTGATCCCGCTGCGATCCACCCGCGAAATCTCCAGGTGTGCATCCAGGCCCAGCGCTGCAACCGTATCCATCAGCAGCTTGGGCGAGACGCCCGCGTCAACCAGCGCGCCGAGAAACATGTCGCCGCTGATGCCGGAAAAGCACTGCAGATAGGCGATTCGCATAAGCCTCAGAACCTGGTTCTTTGCACCCGCCGCCCTCCTTTACAGGCCGCAGATGCGCGCACACAGGAAACTTTCATCATAGGGTGACGACCAAATTGCGTCAAACCGAGCGCCGCATTGCGTTTGTTATAATCGCTTTTTTCTTCAGCAGCTTACGAGGACTCCTGTCGCTTGTACCGTTATTTTCAGCAGATCCTGACGGAGCGCGTTCGCGACTTTCTCCGTCAAAAATACGAACTCGAGTTGGAAGGCATCATTACCGAGCAGCCTCCCCGCATCGAACTCGGGGAATATGCGCTTCCGCTTTCATTCGAACTGGCCAAGAAGCTGCGCAAGGCGCCGCGAAAAATCGCCGAAGAGATCGTGTCCGGCATCGGCTATGTACCCGGATTTCAGCGCCTGGAAGTGGCCGGGGCAGGCTATATCAATGCGCGGCTGAAACGGACCGAGGTGGCTGCGCTGCTCGCTCGCGGCGATCAGCCCGTCACAGCTGCTGAAGCCTCACCGAAACTTAAGATTCTGGTCGAGCACAGCAGCATTAATCCCAACAAAGCGGCGCATATAGGGCACCTGCGCAACGCGATCCTCGGCGATACGTTCGTTCGTCTTCTGCGCTTCAGTGATTTCCCGGTAGACGTGCAGAACTACATCGACAACACCGGGGTGCAGGTCGCAGACGTGGTGGTCGGGTTCCTCGAGTTGGAGAAGCGCAGCCGCGCGGATGTAGAGAAGTTGATCGAGCAGAGTCCGCGTTTCGACTACATCTGCTGGGATGTGTACGCACGAACCTCATCCTGGTACGAAGAGAATCGCGCTAACCAGCAGAAGCGCGCTGAAGTCCTGCACGCCATCGAGCAAGGCAACAACGACGTAGCCGAGTTGGCCAACCTCATCTCGACCGCCGTCCTCCATCGCCACCTTGAAACCATGGACCGCCTGGCAATCGAGTACGACTTTCTGCCGCGGGAGAGCGAAATTCTGCATTTGAATTTCTGGGCTCTCGCGTTCGAGCAGATGAAGCAGAAAAGCGTTCTCTACTACGAAACCCAGGGCAAGAATGCCGGCTGTTGGGTGATGAAGCGTCCTACTGCCATGGGCAAGAAACCGGAAGAGCTAACCGATGAAGATACCAAGGTGATCGTGCGTTCCAACGGCACGGTTGGCTATGTAGGCAAGGACATTGCTTACCATCTCTGGAAGTTTGGGTTGCTGGGCCGCGATTTCGGTTATCGCAAGTTCTACCGCTATCCCACTGGCTTGCAGTGCTGGATTTCCGCCGAGCATGGTGACCCGAATCACCCGCACTTCGGCGACGTCAGCGCGGTCTACAACGTAATCGACACGCGCCAGTCCGAAGCCCAGAACACCGTCATCGAAGCCCTGCGGGGCATGGGCTATACCGAGGCCGCCGATCACTACACACATTTTTCCTACGAAATGGTGGCGCTTACGCCGCGTTGTGCGGAAGAACTTGGCTATCCACTCTCGGAAGATGAGATGGGCAAGCCCTTCATCGAGGTTTCCGGACGGCGCGGATTCGGAGTGAAAGCGGACGACCTGATCGACCGGCTCATCGCTACCGCTCAGAAGGAAGTGGATGTTCGCCATCCTGATCTGAGCGAGGCCGAGCGCAAGGATATCGCCACCCAAATCGCTGTGGGAGCCTTGCGCTACTTCATGCTGAAATTTACTAAGACCTCGGTCATCGCCTTCGACTTCAAGGAAGCCTTGAGCTTTGAAGGTGAAACTGGTCCCTACGTGCAATATGCCGTGGTGCGTGCCAGCAACATCTTTCGCAAGGCGGGTGTCACACCGGAGCAAGTGTTGGCCGAACCCGTCGAACTCTGCGACTTCCTGGAAGGCGAGAGTGGAACCGAAATCTGGGAGTTATGGCTGACCTCATCCAAGACTTCCTACGTTGTCGAACAGTGCATCTTTACCACCGAGCCCGCGCACGCCGCCAAGCATGCCTTTCAGTTAGCGCAGCTCTTTAACAATTTCTATCATCGGCATCGCATCCTGACGGAAAGCGACCCCTTGAGGAGGAAATTTCTGCTCGCTACCGCGGCTGTAGTTCGGCGTGAACTGATCCGCATTCTCGCGGTCATGGGGATCACAACGCCACCGGTCATGTAGCTCTGCTTATTCCCTCGCCAGGGGCAAAAAAGAGCCGCCCTGTTTCGAGGACGGCTCAAGTAATTCTTTAGCTGGTTAGCTCACCGAGACTCACGGCATGTTCCATTCAGTTATAAAGCCGGATTCGCTGCCCTTGTAATACTTGTCTCCGCTGTAGACCGCCTTCACATACTGGGTAACGTCGGGAAGTGCGGTGGTGAGAGATGCTTTCCCGCCCGACAAAGGAACAGTCGCCAGAACTGTTTGCGAGAGACCACTATCGATAAAGGTAATGGTCCCGGTGGCGGCGCCGATTGCTGGCGAAGACGTCACCGTAGCGGTAAAGGTCACCTTCTGTCCCGGGCTGAAGAATTGACTCGATGATTTAATCGTTGTTGTTGTGGGGACATCCAGAATCAGCTTCAGCAATTCCCATCCACCCAGCAGCTTTCCCGGAGAATTGTCAGTCAACAGATTCATGGGATTGGCCATGCCGAGATAGAGTGCATCATCCGCGAACATGGTGCGAATGCCATAGCTGCTCTGGTTACCTACCCCGGTAATGCTCACGGGAACTGCCGGTTGCGAAGTGGAATAGAACTTCCACAGGTCTGCCCCTTCAAAGCCGAGGGCCGCCTGCAGGACTGCAGGGGGAACCTGGTTGCTGAGGCTTGAGATCCCATGGACTGCAAGGTAGAGCCAATCCATGGTTCCCACGAAGAGCTCGTTATTATAGACATCCATGCTCCACGTGTAGTTGTTAAAGAAGTTGTTGAAGCCCGCCCAGCCATAGGTGGGTTTCTGTCCCAGACCATTCGGCACCAGCTGCCACTGGCTGCTGCCAGAGTCGAACTTAGGCAGCACGGATGAGCCGTACAACAACTCCACTTGCTGCGATGCGGTACCGAAATTACGCCCACGGAAGATCACGATCGGCCGATACGTACCCAGGAAGGCAGCAAGATCGACCGGCGCCGTGGGATAGAGCTGATTGAAGTACACCAGCCCAGTGCCCGGAACATGCATTGTTCCCCAATATAGATAGCCTCCGAACGAAGCCAGAGCACCGCCCGCTTGAGGTGCGGCAGGCTCAACTTCGTATTGCCCGAGGTTAAAGACTTCCGTCCAGCCGCCTTGGTCCGCCGTGGTCAACATGTCCTGGCTGCTGGCAAGTTGGCGGCTCATCACTATTGCGGTGCCGGCGATAGCCCCACCAATGCCCCAGGTGGATACGAAGATTCGGTTCGCGTGTTCAACCAGGTAGGCGGGATCGCCGGTGAGATTGCCCACCACGTCGAAATGGAAGGGATCCGCCAGGCTGCCTGTCCAGCGGAGGATGTTGCCTCCTCCTGGTTTCGCCATCCCGGTATAGAGCTGTCCGTGGATGACCCGCCACTGCCGAATGTTGGTGTAAGGCCCCGGCCGGCCGCTCTGGCCATCCAGAGTGATCGATCCCAGGAAGCCATGGGTTGCGGCATTGAAGGCAAAGAGCGTAACGCCTTTAGAACTGATGCCGCCGAGAAATACTACACCACCGAAGTTTCCCGCTGAACGCAGTCCAACAGTTCCACCAAGGCGAGCGGCGTCAGCTGGACTCGCGCCGAGGACCGCTCCGGTCATGTCTGTGAGTGTGTTCGTCGAAGTGTTGTAGACGAAAATCCGAGGTGGGCGAATGTCTTTCCCGCTCATCTCGCACTCCCAGGAATCCGTCTGAGCAGCCGGGAACGTGCCGGACGGGTAGAACCCATCGAGCACTAGGCAAAGAGTATTGGCGACGGTCCCGAGCCAAAGTTCGGCTCCGTACTTGGTGAGTCCCCAAACGTAAGCTTGATTCACCTTGGGAAGACCGTTTGCCGAGATGCAGGCAGCGATATCGCTGGCACTGAAATCGTTCGGGTATTTGGATTTGAAAGAATTCAGGTTGTTGACGTTTCCGAGTCCGTAGAAGCACTCGTCAACTTTGGCCTTGGCCAATAGCTGACGCCAGTAAGCTGACTCACTGGGTGCACTGGGCACATAGCCATAGGCGTTGGACCAGAATTGTTGAAGCATGTCCTGCGAATCTGCCTGAACAAGCATGGGAGAAGCAAGCCAGGCGAGGATTCCCAGACCCAGGAGAATTGCGGCGCGCGTAGAATTGTTCATCTGCTACTCCTGTTAAAAAGCGAGGGTCAGGAAGTCGGATAACTTCCGCTTTGGGTCAAGCACAACTTGGGCCGTGGGGGAGATTGTGGCCGAGTGAAGTATGTGGCCCGATGACAAGGCCAATCTGTCGCAAGAGCAGGCTTCTGTCGATGACCCGGGTTACATTAGTGCGTAGGCTGCCCGAATCGGGAAACGCCCGATTCAAAATCGATTCTCGGGCAACCTGCTAACTCATCAATCCCTGGCACATCTTTCGCGCCACAAAGTTGCGCCTTCGTTGCGCAACCGGCGGACGAGCAAGCAGTCAGTCGTCACGCCCAAAAGCAACGCGGCGTGTGCTAGATTGCCTGAATGTCGAGTCCCCAGACGCTGCCGGTCGAGCCACAACCTCTGTACTGCCCCAACTGCGCGCGGGAGGTGATCGATCCCCTCATCTGCGGAGACTGCTCAGCAGTGATCTGCCGAGTGTGTGGGACACCTCTTGAATCTCCGGATGAGCTGGGCATTGGATGAGCAACATGCTTCGGCCATAGGTGCGCCGCTACTCGCTTCGCTTCTAACTGCAAACCCCTCATGGCGAGATTTGCGGTAATCTTTTACATTCGGCTGATCTGATCTTCTGGAGTAACTCCCCATGAAACTACTCGTCATCGGTGCTGGACAGATGGGCTCGGCCGCTGCCTACGACATGGCACAGTCGCCTGAGGTAAAGCATGTGACTTTGGCGGACTCGGATTACCGCCGCGCTAAAGACGCCGCCTCACGCATTAACAAGCTGGCGCGCTCGAAGAAAGTGGAAGCGGACGAAATCGATGCCGGCAGCGAAAAAGCGGCTCGCAAGCTGATGCGTGATCACGATGCCGCGCTTTCGGCGGTTCCATACTTCTACAACCTGGGCCTGGCTAAGGCGGCGATCGATGCGGGCTGCCACTTCGCGGACCTGGGCGGTAATAACCGTGTTGTTCGCGCGGAACTGGATCTCTCGCGCAAGGCGGAGAAAGCGGAAGTAGCGATCGCACCCGATTGCGGGTTGTCGCCAGGGATGGCGTCGGTTCTTGCGGGCGAGCTCATGCGCCGCATAGGTGGTCGCGCGGACTCTCTGAAGATCTACGTCGGCGGATTGCCAGTAAAGCCCAAGCCGCCCTTCAATTACCAGATGGTGTTTTCGGTTGAGGGCTTGATCAACGAGTACGTAGAACCGGCCAAGATTCTCCGTCACGGAAAAATCACTACCATAGAACCGCTCACAGAAATCGAATCGTTCAAGCTCGATGGCCTGCCCACGCTGGAAGCATTTCACACCTCCGGCGGGACCTCGACTCTCCCGGAAACCTTTGAAGATCAGGTCGGAGAGTGCTTTGAGAAGACGCTCCGGTTCCCCGGCCACTGCGCCATGATCCGGGGTCTCTACGATCTGGGGATGTTTTCCAGCGAGAGACGGAGAATCAATGGTGTGCAAATCTCCCCACGCGAAGTCACGGCCAAACTCCTGGAGGAAAAGCTCTCCGGCGATGGACAGGACATGACCGTGCTACGCGTGGAAGCTGATTCTCCTGGGCCGGGCGCCTTGCGGCGGCTGCTAGGCAAACGACCTGAACCGCAGCGCCGGATGAGCTTCACTCTGATAGACCGCTATGACCCAGAAACGGATATGACCTCGATGATGCGCACCACTGCCTGGCCCGCCTCCATCGTGCTGCAAATGCTCGCTTCCGGTGTTATCTCCAAACGTGGCGCGGTGCTGCAGGAGCGCGATGTGCCGGCGAAGGAATTCCTGGAAACCATGGCGCGGCGTGGAATCGAGATTCGCTACGAATCGAAGCTGGCATCATAGGAATTCAGCCATTTCGCGAACCTGAAAACCCCACCCAAGCTGCGCTCGAGTGGAGAACCCTCAATCCCTTGTCTCCACTAAGCCTGTGCACCAGCGGTGCGACTCCCGGAAATCCGCGTCCTTTGCGTAGAATGCTGCAACGTTTCGCGTTCTCCGGGAGGTTCGGTTGAACCTGCGCTTTCTTGATCGACTTCAGCCTTTGGGCATGTTCATTGCACGAGCTGCTGCTGGCGCCATCATGGTGGCGCATGGATATCCCAAGGTCTTTGGTGGCCTGCACAGGCACGCGGAGCTTGTCCATAGCCTGGGCATGCCCGGCTGGCTGGGCTATGTGTCGTCCTTCGCCGAGCTGCTGGGAGGAATTTTGCTGATCCTGGGCTTAGCCACGCGCTTTGCCGGACTGGCGGTCTGCATCGATCTGGTCGTGGCGATCGTGAAGGTGCACTGGAAGAATGGATTTACCGGGCAGAACAATTACCAGTTTCCGCTAGCGCTGGCCGCGATTGCTTTTTTACTCATCTTTACTGGGGCTGGCCCGATTTCGCTCGATTGGGTATTCGGCAGAGGTGGTGGGGTTAAGAAGTAAAAACAGACATCCCTCGCTTCGCTCAGATGACCCAATAGGAACGTTTAGAGTTGTGCGCAGTTTAGCTCACGCACAGTCTAGTTTCAGCGCTTCAGTACCTGCTCATCTCGAGCATGGCTTGATAGAGGTCATCGACCTGGGGCAGAATCACGTCTTCCAGCGCCGGCTGATATGCGACGAACGTGTCCAAAGCAGCGACGCGCCGGACGGGGGCATCAAGTTCATCGAACAGGTCGCTGGCGATGCGCGCAGCGATCTCCGCCCCATATCCCCAGCTCTTAGTGTCTTCATAGGCAACGATGACGCGATTGGTTTTGTGTACTGAGGTCGCGATCGCCTCCCAATCGTAGGGATTCAGAGTCCGCAAATCGATAAGTTCTACCTTCACTCCCTGCTCGCGCTCCAGGCGCTGCGTCGCTTGTAACGCCCGCGGGACGATCGCTCCATAGGTCACTACCGTCATATCCGCTCCCGGCTGGACAACCCGCGCCTTTCCGAATGGGATCAAGTAATCCGGCCCGGGATATGGCGCCCGCCCGAAAGTCTCGCGGTAGAGCCGCTTGTGTTCCAGGAACATCACGGGATCATCGCAACGAATCGCGGTGCGCAGGAGTCCATTGGCATCCAGCGCATTGGAAGGAAACACCACGCGCATCCCTGGGATGTGGGTAAAGATATTCTCGCCCGACTGCGAGTGATAAATTCCACCTCCCGTCAGGTATCCACCAATCGCTACGCGGACCACCATGGGGCAGAAAAAGGCATTGTTGGAACGCCAGCGGATCAGCGGCATTTCATTGCGCAACTGGTGCATCGCCGGCCAGATGTAATCGAAGAACTGGATTTCGACCACCGGCTTCAAACCGCGCGTGCCCATGCCGATCGCTCTTCCCACGATATTCGCTTCGGCGAGCGGCGAGTTGAACACCCGGTCGCTGCCGAAATCGCACTGCAGGCCGGAGGTCAGCTTGAATACTCCGCCCTTCCCTTTTACCGATTTTTCCGCCAGGTATTGCTCGCGGCTGCAGTCGGCAACGTCCTCCCCGAAGATGACGACGCGTTCGTCACGCTTCATCTCGTCCTTAAGGCAGGCGTTGATGAGATCAGCCATGGTCTTCTCGACCGGCGCCTTACCTGGCTTCGGTTCGGGAAAGACGGGCTGGGTTTCGAATTGCCGGGAACACGGATCAAGATCCGGCGAATAAACGAACCGCTTGACCGAGTCTTTGGGCGGCAGGGGCGTGACCAGCGCACGATCCGTCGCTTCCTGAACTTCTTCGTCCACTTCTTTTTCCAGCGCCGTGATTGTGCCTTCGTCGAGAATGCCCTCTCGCAGGAGAAACATCTGCATGCTCTGTATGGGATCACGCTCCGCTTCGTCCTGACGTTCTTTCTCAGGGCGATAGAGGCGTTCGTCGTCAGAGAGCGAGTGCGAATACGGCCGCACGACGTGACCGTGCACGAAGGCAGGGCCTCTTCCCGAGCGAACGTATTCAGCGGCTCGCTTCAGCGCTCCATAACTTTCCAGGAGATTGCAGCCGTCGACCTCGGCGAAAGTGAAGTTCGGAAAATTTGCGACCAGGTGGGAAATGTTGGCGCCCGCGGTTTGCACTTCCACCGGCACCGAGATGGCGTATTCATTGTCCTCGCAGACAAACAACACCGGCAACTTGCGATTAGCTGCGGTGTTCATCGCCTCCCAGAACTCGCCTTCGCTGGTTGCGCCATCGCCCATCGAGCAGTAAACGATTTCGTCCGCCTCGAACCGGACCTCCTTGAATTCTCGGTAGTCACCCGCCACTTTGGCGGCCGCTTTCGGATGCTGGTTGAAATAACGGCCCGCTTCGGCGCACCCCACGGCTTGCAGGAACTGAGTTCCCGTGGGAGAAGACTGGGTGACGATGTTGAGCCGCTTGCTGCCCCAGTGCGAAGGCATCTGGCGCCCGCCAGATGCGGGATCCTCCGCATTGCCCAAAGCCTGGCACAGCATATCGTAGGGAGTGACGCCCAGCGCCAGGCACAGAGTGCGATCGCGATAATACGGATAAAACCAGTCGTAAGCGGGTTTCAGGACAAGACCCGCGGCCATCATCAAAGCTTCGTGGCCGGCCCCGGAAATCTGGAAGAAGATACGCTGCTGTCTTTTAAGAAGTATCTCGCGGTCATCGAGTCGCCGCGAGGTATACATCAGGCGGTACGCTTTGATGAGCTGTTCGGGGGTGAGACCCTCATAGGTCCTGGCCGGCGCTTCAGCCAGTTTGGCTGTCCTGGGCTCCGTCTTGGTCGTCGCCATTCATTTCCCCACACAATTCACCCCAAGAAGCTGCGGAAGCGTTCTTGGGGCCAAAGATTAGATGCAGCGAAATTGTCTTACGTCCCGGAAAAACCCAGGGACACAGCATTGTAAATCCACTTGGGCGATCTCGCCTATCCTGGAGTGGATGGGGGAAAGCGGCCCCCTGGGTACTTGGGTAATCGCAGGTGAAAGCCTGGGTATCCCCCTTGAAACGATCCTTCCGCGGCACCATTTAGAATCGTGGTGCAATGCTCAGAATTCACCGGCGCATTCCGGCGGAAGATCTGCGCCTGCTGATCTTCGATCTGGATGGAACGCTAATCGACTCGCGTGTCGACCTCTGCAACTCGGTCAATGCCATGTTGCGCAACTTTCGCCGACCAGAGCTGCCCTGCGAGATGATCGCGACCTACATCGGAGACGGTGCACCCATGCTGGTCAGGCGGGCTTTGGGCGACCCCGACGACCAGGAATTCCTGAATGCGGCGCTGCAATACTTCCTCGCCTGGTACCGGGAGCACAAGCTGGATCACACCCAGGTCTATGAAGGAATCCGGGAGATCCTGGAGGACATTCGCAGAGCGCGCAACGGCCAAATAAAGATGGCGGTACTGAGCAACAAGCCGGTGAATCCGTCGCGCGCCATTCTGGAGGCGCTCGGGTTGAGCCCCTTCTTTTTCCAGGTCTACGGCGGAAACAGCTTCCCAACGAAGAAGCCGGACCCCCTGGGTGCTCAGGAACTGCTGCGCGAAGCAGGTTCTGCATCGCGCCAAGCCGCCATGATCGGAGACTCAGCGAACGATGTGTTGACAGCGCGTAATGCCGGGATGTGGAGCATTGGTCTCAATTGGGGCCTATCTCCCGAATCTCTGCAGAGGGTTCCACCAGACGTGCTCATCGATCGTCCGGATGAACTTGGCGAACTCCTGCTGGCGGGGCCGGAGGGCCCGTGGACAGAATGAGTAGAGCTACCGTTTCCCTGGCGATTATTCACCTGAAACGGAACTCCAGATCCCTCGTCGGACTTGCCTTTTCCTCGTGATGACAAGAGCATTGGACACGTACGAATTCACCAGGGCTGAACTGCGCCGGCTGCGCGCATTGCGCACGCCACAGCTAATCCAGCGATTCCTGGATGCTCTGCCCTATCATCTTGGCAATACTGCATGGTCTCCGCGCCGCGTGTTGTGCGAGGGGACGGCTCATTGTCTCGAAGGCGCCATATTCGCAGCGGCAGCTTTACGGGTAAACGGCTTCCCGCCGCTGCTTCTGGACCTGGAGGCTACTCGCGATTTTGACCACGTGCTTGCCATCTATCGCTATGATGGACACTGGGGCGCGATCGCGAAGTCGAACTTCGCCGGTCTTCGTTTCCGCGAGCCGGTCCATCGTTCGCTGCGCGAGCTGGCCATCAGTTATTTCGACGACTACTACAATCTGCTGGGCGAGCGCACCTTGCGCGCGTTTTCTCGACCCATCAATCTCAAGCGCTTTGACCATCTCGATTGGATGACCACGGAGAAGCCTGTTGGGTTCATCCCGGAATATCTGTGCACGATCGCCCACACGCCATTGATTACTCCGTTTCAGGAAAAGCGTCTCAGCCGGCTCGATGCGCGCTCCAAGACGGCAGGCCTGACCGGTTATCGGCGGCATTAGGGGTGCGCGGACAAGGTTATAATCAAAGATTGCTCCCCGGCTGAGATTTGCTTCTGTGAGACTTCGGGACCGCCGATTTATGGATTTCAAGCTTCATTCCGACTACAGCCCGCAGGGCGATCAGGCAGAAGCCATCTCCTCCCTGACTCGCGGCGCGCTCGAAGGCGAGAAGCACCAGGTCCTGCTTGGGGTTACGGGCTCGGGTAAGACTTACACCATGGCGAAGGTGATCGAAGCCGTGAATCGTTCGGCCCTCGTCCTGGCCCACAACAAGACGCTTGCCGCACAGCTCTACCACGAATTTAAGAGCTTCTTCCCCAGGAATGCCGTGGAGTATTTCGTATCCTATTACGACTATTACCAGCCCGAGGCCTACATTCCTTCCGGAGATGTGTACATCGAGAAGGAAGCGACGATTAATGATGAACTCGACAAACTGCGTCTGTCGGCAACCAAATCGCTATTCGAGCGGCGAGACTGCATCATCATCGCCTCTGTGTCCTGCATTTACGGCCTCGGCTCGCCCGAGGCCTACTACGGGATGCTGCTCTTTCTGGAAAAGGGACAGCAGGTCAAACGCGAGGATATTCTCCGCAAGCTGGTAGAAATTCTTTATGAACGTTCAGACGGCGAATTGCGTCGCGGTACGTTCCGTGTGCGCGGTGATGTGATAGAAGTCTTTCCCGCCTATGACGATTTCGCTTATCGCATCGAATTGTGGGGAGATCAGGTTGAGTCGCTGTCTCAAATCGACCCGCTATTCGCTACCGTCAAGCAACGCTACCTGCGGCTGCCGATCTATCCAAAATCGCATTACGTGATGAAGCCCGAAACCAAAAAGCGCGCCATTGACTCCATTCTGGAAGAGCTTGCATGGTGGGAAGGCGAATTGCAAAAACAGGGCAGGCTGGTGGAAGCGCAGCGTGTCCACCAGCGCACCCGCTTCGATCTGGAGATGATCAAGTCGGTCGGCTACTGCCACGGCATTGAAAACTATTCGCGTCACTTCACAGGACGTCTGCCGGGCGAACCTCCGCCGACGTTGCTGGATTATGTTCCTCGCGATTACCTGCTATTTATCGATGAATCCCACCAAACCATTCCTCAGTTACACGGAATGTGGCACGGGGACCGCTCCCGCAAATCCACACTGATTGAGTACGGCTTTCGCTTACCTTCGGCGCTGGATAATCGTCCGCTGACATTCGAAGAATTTGAGCATCGGGTGAATCAGGCGATCTATGTTTCAGCGACCCCTGGCCCTTACGAATTGACCAAATCAGCGGGGGAAGTGGTCGAGCAGATTATCCGTCCTACGGGCCTGGTGGATCCAGAAGTGGAAGTTAGGTCAGTGAAAGGCCAGATTGACGATTTGCTGCACGAAATCCGCGACCGCGCGCAGCGCAAGGAACGGGTGCTGGTCACAACGCTCACTAAGCGTATGGCCGAGGACCTGGCGGAGTATTACAGCGAGGTCGGCGTACGCTGCCGCTATATGCATTCGGAAATCGAAACTCTGGAGCGAGTCAAGATTCTGCGCGATCTGCGAAAAGGCGAGTTCGACGTGCTGATCGGAATCAATCTGCTGCGCGAGGGTCTTGATCTACCGGAGGTTTCGTTGGTAGCCGTTCTCGATGCCGACAAAGAAGGATTCCTGCGCTCCTCTGGCTCACTGATCCAGACCATCGGGCGCTGCGCCCGGCATCTGAACGGTCGCGCGATTCTTTACGCGGACACGATGACCGACTCCATGCGCAAAGCAATCGACGAGACTGAGCGCCGCCGCGCGATTCAGCAGGCCTACAACGAGCAAAACGGTATTACCCCGCAGTCGATTTCGCGGCCGCTACAGATGTCGCTGGCAGCCATTGTTGAAGCCGACTACACGGATCTTACCGATCAGGCTGAAGGCATTCCTGAATTTAAAAACCAGGAAGAACTCGACGCATACATCGCAAAGTTGGAAAGCGATATGCGCGAGGCAGCAAAGCGTTTTGAATTCGAAAAAGCTGCCAAGTTGCGCGACATGATCAAGGACCTGCGCACGAAAGAGTTCCTCTTCGCATAAACTCTCACCCAGTTATACAGATTCTTTGCGAGCTTTGATTTCTTGAGACGCCCCACTCCGTTCGCTTCAGTCCAGCAGTTGCAACTCCTGCTTTATGTTGCGGCGATCTATACTACCGAGCCGCTTCGATTATGGCCGGCACAACCGCCCTTCCTGAAATCGCTCAGAGCGCCCGCCACCGCATAGCTTGGCGGCTCTTGCCGTTTCTGCTGGTGCTCTTCATCGTGGCCTTCATCGACCGCACGAATATCGGCATGGCAGCATTGCAAATGCCGGGAGAACTTGGTTTTGATGAGCGCGTGATCGGCCTGGGGTCGGGCATCTTCTTTCTTGGTTATTTTGTGCTGCAGATTCCGGGCGCTCTGATGGTGGAGTTGCGCAGCGCAAGGCGGATCATCAGCTTCATGATGATCTCCTGGGGAGTGATCACAATATTCACGGCTGCAATCCGGACTGCTCCTCAGTTTTACCTGCTCCGTCTGCTCCTGGGAGCCGCTGAGGCGGCATTCTTTCCCGGCATAGTCGTCTATCTCACGCACTGGTTCACCGCGCGCGACCGTGCCAAGGCACTGGCCAACTTTATCGCTGCCATTCCGGTTTCGTTCGTGATCGGTACACCACTGGCAGGATGGATCCTGGGATTCCATTGGCTCGGCCTGAGCGGCTGGCGCTGGCTGTTCATCCTGGAGGGGATTCCGGCGATCGTGATTGGCATCATTACCATCTTCTATCTGACCGATTGGCCACATCAGGCCAGCTGGTTGAGCGCCCAGGAGAGCGCCTGGATTGCAGGTGAACTCGAACGGGAGAAGGCAGCCAAACAGGCGGACCGTTCTTCCAGCATCACCCAGGCATTCAAAGATCGCGATGTGATTCTTCTCACTGTGCTGTATTTCTTCCTGGTAGCCGGAAACTATGCGCTCGCCTTTTGGTTGCCGACCATTCTTAAGCGGAGTTCGGGAGGCAGTAACTTGAGAGTTTCCCTGCTCACCGCCATTCCCTACCTGGTGGCGCTGGTTGCGATGCAGCTGAATGGGTGGCATTCCGATTACACCGGCGAGCGCCGCTGGCATACAGCGGTTCCGCTTCTTCTTTGTGGAATCGGCCTGCTTCTTGCGGGTTTGCTCAACCCGAAGCTGTGGTTCACGGTTGGTCTGTTCACGCTCGTCGCCTGTGGCATAGAAGCCAGTCTCCCGGCGTTTTGGGCGATGCCTACTGCCGTGCTGAGCGATGCTGCAGCGGCAGCTTCAGTAGGCCTGATTAATGCTGTGGGCAACCTGGGTGGATTTGTGGGACCCTTCGCGCTTGGATATCTTAGCTCGCGAACTCATTCCTTCACGCCCGGCTTGATGCTTCTGGTAGTCGGATATCTAGTGGCGGCGTGGCTGGCCTTGGCGGTGCGGGCGCGAGGTCAAGCGCCATGAAAAGCAAGGTCCCCAACGAGAAACTGGGCGCTCCTGGAGCGAAATCCACGCTTAGTCCGAATGAAGACAGCTAAAACGAAAGCAAACTCAAAAGGCACCCTGAACCGGGGCTCAGAATGCCTTTTCGGTGTCGCCTGATACGGCTACGACACAAACTTGATACATCATTCTTCGGAGTGTATCGGCGCCCCCGGGGAAACTCTAGCCGCCGGAGGAGATATCACTCGGTTTCTTGTAACGTCTTTACGTGCTCCTCGAGGGCCCGCGCGTACTCGCGCTCGGCCTGCAATTCGGAATGCAACTTCTTGACCAGATTCTCCAGCCGCAAAATCTCAATCCGCAGTTTGGCTACATCTGACGAAGCGGACACCTGCGACCGCGCGGATGCGGTTGCTGCCGAAACACTCGGCGGCGAAGGTGTAACAGTTGCTGGTGGAGGTGCAACTGCGGGCGCTACTGCAGGTCTCTCAGGAGCGACGACTGGACCCGGTGCTGGAGTGCTGACGGGTGGAACCGGAATGCCAAAGCGCGCCGAAATTGTGCCCGGCACACCTCCCCCGGCCGCGGAAGGACTTGTCGCAGCCCTCCCGCCATTGGCGGGACCGGCAAAGATGCTGCTGAGTGCCGCCGAGGCTCCTGCGTTTGCGACCACCTGCCCGTTTCGGCCGGCGACCGAGAGTTCTGTCCTCTTGTCTTTCTCCTTGGGCTGCAGCAGATGCTTCACCCGGGCAATCAGATCCTGGGGCTGGAAGGGCTTGCGAATCAACTCGTCCGCTTTAACGGCGAACGCCTTCTCCGCCACGCTACGGTTCACCACGCCCGACATCAGCACGACGGGGGTGTTAGCCGTCGCCGGATTCTGCTTGATCAGCTGGCAGACGTCGTATCCGTCTTTGCCCGGCATGATCACGTCGCTGATGACCACATCCGGCGGCGCCTCGCGCATTTGATTGATAGCGGCATCCCCATCGTGACAGGCCACCACATCAATGTTCTCGCGGCGGAACGCAATCTTGATGACCTCGCGCATGGTGGCGCTATCGTCGATGAAATACACGGTGGGCGCACTCAAAACAGTACCTCTTCTTCGTTGCCGTGCTCTTCTTCATCAATTTCGCGCAGCGCCTGCAGCATCAACTCGGTAGCCGATCGCAACACGGTGCGGGTAGAAGGCGCATAGCCATGAATGAACTTGTAGACTCCCGTCTCGGCACGATTGCAGTTCTTCACGATCTGCAGCACGGCATCGTCGCCGATGAGTTCGCCGCTCTCGGCATGCGTGAGTTGCCCGCCATCAAAAATGATGATTCCATCCGTGTCGCCGGCATTGATGTGCAGCGATCCTGTCTGACGCGAATGCTGCAGCATCTGGATCACGCCAGGCAGGTCGAGATGCGAGAGGCTCCCTTCCATCGCGGTTACGGAGCTTTCCAGCATCTGCGTTGGGTGGAAGCCTTCTTCGCGGCTGCGCAGGAACGTGCGCAGGTGGGCAGCAATATTTTCCGGACCCAGCTTACGGTCGACACAGTCATCGCAGCCGGCGCGGAAGGCAGCCATCAGACTCTTCTCTCCGCTTTCACCTAGTGCGACGATCGGAATGTGGGCAGTCTTGGCGTCTCCGTGGAGGATGGGAACGATTTCGTAGGCTCCCAGCTCGCGCATATTGGTGGCGCAAACGATGGCGTCCGGCGTGTTCCATTCCAGCATGGTCATGGCGTACGCCGTGTCCGGACTGTGCAGCACCTCAAATCCCTGCTGCTCAAGCGCGTGGGCCAGGCGTTTGGCAAAAAAGACGTTGCTGTCGATGATTAGAATTTTTCCGATGCCCGCCGCCGTACTAGTGGTCATCGCTCCACCTCGGCAGTAGTTGCGGCATCGCTCGACAATAATTTCTCCAGATCGATTACTTCTACGATCTCGGACTCGAGAGAGAGCACACCAGCGGCGTAGTTGGGCAGCTTGCCGGTTACGGGCAGCATCTCTGTGACCGCCAACTCGCAATCCCCGCTGACCGGGATGCCAGTATCCTCCTCGGTTGAGCCGAACCGCCGCTTGGCAATCAGGTAGAACCTGCGTGGCGCTGTAGTTCCCGGCACCAGTACCTGCGCGATGTCACACACCGGAACCACATTTCCCCGTCGCACGAGAACGCCAGTCAGCCATGGAGAGGTGTGAGGGAAATCCTGTAACTGGTCAGCGCGCGCCAGCTCGCTCACCTGATCCGCAGGAAAAGCAAAGCGCTTCTCTCCCAAGGGAAACAGTACGAAGGCGGTGACGGCAGCATCTTTCATGCCAGCACTCCCGCACGTTCGACAGATTTCGCCGGTGACAGCGCTCGCTCCAGCGCCCTCTGCTCGAAGCGGCTTAGAAAAGAAGCGGTATTGACGGCCGGCACGACCTGATTGCCGATCAGCGCCAACCCGCGATACCACTGGCGCTCTTGCCCTTGAAACGCGGCTGGCAAGGGAAGCAGAGTCTCGATTTCCGTCATGCGCTCAATGGCGTCCACTTTCAGAGCTACGCGCGAGTCGCGCAACAGCAGAACGCGCGTGCTTTGCGCCTGAGGAAGATGGAAGTGATGATGAGCGTCCACCACGAAATAGGTCCCGCACTCGCGTTCCAGGATGTATTTAACTTTGCTATTCAGTGTGCTCGATCTTGCAAATGGCAGCGGCTTAAGCTCGCGCAGGCTCTGAATTTCGGCGACCCCGCTGGCGGAGATGGCGAACACGTATCCAGCCACCGAGAACAGAATCGCGGCCTCGCCCTGATGGGTAGCCAGCAGGCTCCGCCTTTGCAGCCGGCCAATCCTCACACTACACCTACTTCCGCAGCGCCCATTAAATAGAGGATGCGCTTCTCGATGGCGGGCATGATGGCGTCAATGGCCAGCACCTGATCCACCATTCCGGTTTTTATCGCCTCTGCGGGCATTCCGAAAATTACCGAAGTAACTTCATCCTGCGCGATGACATGCCCTCCGGCAGTCTTTACTGCCTGTACCCCTTTGGAACCGTCTGCTCCCATTCCAGTCAGGACAACTGCTATCGTCATGGGACCGGCGTAGGTGGCCGCGGTCTCCATGGCGACATCGGCGCAAGGTCGGTAGCCGTTGATCCGCTCGCCACCCTCGATTGACAGGCGTCCATTGGCCATGACTCTCATGTGCCGTGCTCCCGGGCAGACATAGACGCTGGCCGGTTGTAGCGGGTCATTGTTTTCCGCCTCTTTCACACGTACCGCGGAGACCTCAGCCAACTGCTTGGCAAACTGCGCAGTGAAGGTTCCCGGCATGTGTTGCACGAGAAGAACAGCGGCCCCGAAGTCTCTCGGTAATGCGGGAACGAATTGCATTAGCATCTGCGGCCCTCCAGTGGAAGCCGCCACCACGACGATGGGGAATTTGGCATTTCCACTGGCGAGAAGACTGACTTGCGAACTCGCCTCGCTGGGCGTGAACTTGCCTTCCGAATAGGAAGAAGCCGCCGGTGGCTTAGCGCCGCTGCGCGTGATGGTGCGGATAACCCGCACTCGTGATGCAACCTTCAGCTTCCGGCACAGCTCGTCGCGCAGATGCTGCATGTCGAGATCGATGCCGCTGACCGGCTTGGGAACAAAATCGATGGCCCCCAGTTCGAGCGCCTTGAGCGTGATGTCAGCGCCTTCCTTGGTTTCCGAGCTGACAATTACGATCGGCCGCGGATTCTTCGACATGATCATCTGCGTCGCTTGCAAGCCATCGACGTGGGGCATCATGATGTCCATGCTGACCACGTCGGGACGCAGCGAGTCCGCCATCGCCACCGCCTCTCGCCCATCGCGGGCTTCCCCAATCACCTCCATCTGCGGATCGGCAGTGATGATGCTCTGCAACACCTTGCGCATGAAGGTGGAGTCATCGACAACCAGCACCCGAGTTTTGGGTCCAAGCTCCATTGCTAATTGCTGGCCGGCACCTGCTCGGATGACTCGGCCGGACTCGTCAGACTTGCTCCTAATAGCTGGGCCACGCTGCTGATCAACTGATCTTCCTGCACCGGCTTCACCAGAAATGCGGTCGCGCCTTCGCTGATGGCACGCTCGCGATGCTTGGCGCCAGCCCGCGAGGTGACGACCAGCACTGGAATGCTTTGGGTCGTGGGATTCTGCCGGAGATGCATCATCAACTCGTAGCCATTGGTGCGCGGCATCTCCAAATCGGTAATGACCAGATCGCAGCGGCCCTGTGCGATTAATTCCAAAGCCTCCAGGCCATCGGCCGCCAGCTTCACGCGATAGCCAGCCTTCTCCAGCATGCGGCCCACGAACTTGCGGACGCTGATGGAGTCATCGGCCAGGACGATGATCTTCTCGTCTGGCACTGGGGCCATTACCTCGGACGGAATTTCTCCCGCCGCCACTGCGATGGCACCTGGAGCAAAGACCCGTGCTGCGGCTGCCGACAACATCAACGGTTTGCGCTCAATCGATTCGCCGGCGATCAGCCGGTTCAGGTCGATCAGCAGGATCAAGCTGCCTTCGGGCGCGATGGTGACCCCTGGGAAGAGCTTCACGTTGCGCAGATACTCGCCCAGGCTCTTGATGACGATCTCGTCTTTGCGGAGTACTTCTTCAACCACGATTCCGACCTGCCGGCCACCTGCACTGACGATTACCATGCGGAAAAAGCCGTTGATCGGCTCAATCGGGTCCAGGCCGAGCTCTTTGTCCAGCCGGACGACTTCGGTGACTTCGTCGCGAACCTTGGTCAGGAGTTTGCCGCCAATCTCTTCGATTTCCTGGCTGCGCAGCCGCCGGATTTCCTCCACAAAAGAGAGCGGGAAGGCGAACTGCATATTGCCGCAGCGCACGAACAAGGCTTGCGAGATGATAAGCGTCAGCGGCACTTTCAACGTGAAGCGTGTCCCCAGACCCTGCTGAGTATCGATGTCGATCTCGCCGTTCAGGGCGGTAAGGTTCGAGCGGACTACATCGAGCCCGACGCCACGGCCCGCCAGCTCCGATTTTCGCGGCGCGGTTGAGAATCCCGGATGGAAGAGCAATTCCAGCAGCTCACGTTCGCTGAGCTGGGACGCTCGTTCGTAGGTGACCAGCCCCAGCTCCACCGCGGTGCTGCGCACTTTGTTGTAGTCGATGCCGCGGCCGTCGTCTTCCACCTCGATGTAGATGTGGTTGCCGCGATGGTAGGCGCGCACGGCGACATTGCCGTGGTCAGGCTTGCCGTTATCGTAGCGCTCGTCGGGACGCTCGATACCGTGGGCAACGGCGTTGCGCACCAGGTGCAGCAGAGGATCTGCGATCTGCTGGATGATGTTGTTGTCCAGTTCGGTCTCGGCGCCCTCCAGCTGCAACTCGATCAGTTTGTTAGCCGCTTTGGCGGCATCGCGCGCCGTGCGGGCGATGCGCGTGTAGAGGTTGCCAATCGGCACCATGCGGGCCTGTGTTATTTCGTCCTGCAGGCGGTGTGCCAGTTTGGTGAACTCGTCGATATCACCGTCCACGCGGCGCACAAAACCGTCGAGCTGGCTGAGAACCTCGGTGATGTCGGCCGAGATTTCCGTGAGCGAGCGGGAAAGGATGTTGAACTCGTCGTAGCGGTCCATCTCCAGATCGCTGAACTCGGCCAGTGCAGGGTCAAAGCTGCGGGAATAACTCGAGTATCCACCGCGGAAGGGATAGCTCTCCGCGGGGTGCCAGCCCAACGAGCGGGCAAAGCTGCCGTCGCCACCTGCTGGAGTAAACATCGGCGGCCCAGCGGCAAGCCGGGAGGCCTGGCCATGGGGAAGCCGGTTAAATTCGTATTTTTCCTGGAACTCGGTTATTTTGTCGATTAGTCGAGCCTTGGAGAAGTTCAAAACGTCGGCCAGGCGCTCGAGTTCTGCTAACCGGCCCAGCATGCGCGTGCGGTTGATCACCAGTTCGCCAACCGCATTCATCATGCGATCGAGCCGTTCCAGTGCAATGCGTACCGATTTTGAGGCGGGCGCCGCCGCAGGGTTGCGGAAGCCACGGGTTGGATCTTCGTCATCTGTGGTCGGCGGGGCTGGAACGAGCGCCGTAGGCGTGGCGGCCGCCGACGGGGCAGCTACCAGCACTTCACCCTCAGACTCACCTTCCGATTCTTTTGTGCCCTCCGGCTCCCATCCGGGTTCGTCGATGTGCAGCTCTTCGGCGTGAATCTCCTGCGGGCCAGTGCTTTCGGCCACGGCGGCTGTACTTGCCTGAGATCCCTCCGCTACCTCTTCTTGTTCAGGTTCTTCTTCAGGGACCAGGCGAGCGATGCGTGCCAGCAGAGATTTGACTGAGCTCTGCAGCGTGCTTTCGTCGGGCCACTGCCGGTAAAGAAACTTTTTGAGCGTATCGGCTGCTTCCAGGCAGAGATCGACGATCTCCGGACTGGGCTCGAGGGCGCCATCCCGCAGCCGCCCAATCAGGTCTTCCGCCCGATGCGCGACACGCGAGATGCGTTGGAGTCCGACCTGCGCCGCCGAACCCTTGATGGTGTGCATGGCGCGGAAGAGCCGGTGAATGTCTTCGCTGCGCGGGTTGGCTTCGAGCGCCAGCAGGCAGTCGGTTACGGTTTGCAGGTGTTCTTCGGCCTCAGGCACGAAGAATTCCATCACCTCGCCCGCTACCTCGCCATCGGGCGGCAGGTCAGGCGAAAGCAGATCATCGCCTGAGGGCTCGGCTATCTCTGGATGAGTTTGGGCCGAAACACCTGCCGCTGTTTCTTCCTGGCCGTCGTTTGCCTTGACGGTCGTTGCCCCCTGGAATGCAAACGGATACTTCTGCCTGAAGGCATCGATTTCATCCTGAGCCTCGGCGTGATCGCTGCTGATCATCAGGAGATCGGACTCGAGCACCGCTACCGCTTCGGAGATGAACTCGACCAGGGGACCGGAAGCTTCCGCGCTGATGCTTGCGTTCATCGCATACTGAAAAATGTGAGCCAGCTTGCTCGACACTTCAGAGAACAGCGGGTACCCATACATGGCGGACGAGCCTACCAGGGTGTGGGCAGCAACGTAGAGCCGGTCGAGTTCCGCCGGAACCGGGTAGGGATCCTGCAGGATGTTGCAGTACTCACGCAGGTACTGGAGATGCTGGGAAGCCTCCTCCAGAAACACTTCGATGAACTCGGATCCCGACGTGCTCAAACCGATTCCTCCCCAACTCCGATACTGGAGGCAAAGCGTACCGTGCCGTTCATCGGCTTCAGGTAGAGCCGGGCATCGCGATGAACAACGCTTTCAAACTTGACGTTCACACCGGCGATCGATTCCGCGTGGCCCAGAAACATGTAACCACCGGGCTCCAGTGA
Organism: Terriglobales bacterium; assembly: GCA_035624455.1. Taxonomy (NCBI): domain Bacteria; kingdom Pseudomonadati; phylum Acidobacteriota; class Terriglobia; order Terriglobales; species Terriglobales bacterium. The sequence continues at coordinate 3,375 of DASPRM010000047.1, read as the reverse complement.
ATCGTGCAGGCGCTGAATCACCCCGACGCGTTGCTCATCAGAGAAATAGATGAGGACATTCATGCAGAAGATGGCGTCGTAGCGGCGCAGGTACACGCCATCCACCAGGTTCATGGGAACGAAAGTCACCATGTTGCGGATACGAGGTTTGATCAGGAATTGGTCGCCTACCTTGGCGAAGTGGGACTCCACCTGCTTGGGCGTCAGTTCGCCCAAGGCGCGCCGTGAGTACACCCCGCGTTCAGCGTGCTCCAGAGCACGGCGGCTGATATCGGTAGCCAGGATCTGCAGATTCCAGCCTTCAGTGAAGTCCAGGGCTTCGGCCAGGGTAATGGCAATGGAGTATGCCTCTTCTCCGGTAGCGCAGCCCGCGCACCATAATCGCAGGGTGCGCGGATTCTCCCAGAACTTCTTCACATGGATTTCCGGCAGAACTCTCTTCTCCAAAGCCTCAAAGACGTGCGGATAGCGGAAAAATGAGGTCTCCTGCGTGAGCAGCGTTTCCAGTAGGGCTTCGTACTCCAGGTTGGAAGTCTTCAGGATGCGCAACAAGTCCTGCCCATGGACCAGCTTTCTGCAGGTCATGTGCTCGCGGATACGGGAATGGAAGAACCGATCACGCGATTGATCGAAGAGCAGCCCGGCGCGCCGCTCAATGAGCGCGCGAATCTCCTCGAGTTCATGCTCGCTGAGCATCGGGATCACGTTTTGTTGCCTGGTAATCAAGCGCTACCCACTCCCGCAGAGATTAATCAGGCGCGGACGCCTCCTCCGTTACGGCCTGCGACCGCCACTTCGGGTGAGGCCGCCGCGGGTGGACCGCCACCGGCCGGATGCTGGTTGATCTTGAACTGAAACAGCGCTTCGTTCAGTTGTTCCGAGAGCTTCACCATGCGTTCCACAGTGTGCGTGGTCTGGCGAGCTCCCTGCGATGTCTGCCGCGTAATGCTGGAGATGATCTGCATGGCATTGGCCACGCCCTCCGTTCCACGCACCTGCTGTTTGGAAGCCAGCGAGATCTCCTGCACCAACTCTGCCGACTGACGCACCACACTGGAGATGGCTTCCAAGGCCTTACCCGCCTGGTCGGCCAGCTTGGCGCCAACTTCCACCTCCCGCGTGCCGTCTTCCATCACCACCACCGCTTCGTTGGTCTCCGCCTGGATGGCTTTGATCAGTCCGGCAATGTCTTTGGTAGCGCTGCGTGAGTGCTCGGCAAGCTTGCGCACTTCGTCGGCGACAACCGCAAAGCCACGTCCTGCCTCTCCCGCGCGCGCCGCTTCGATCGCAGCATTCAGGGCCAGCAAGTTGGTCTGCTCGGTAATGTCGTTGATGACGTTAACGATCTCGGAAATTTCCAGCGAGCGGTCACCCAGCGACTTGATCTTCTTCGCCGTAGCCTGCACCGAGGCCCGAATGCGCTGCATGCCGTCGAGGGTGTCGCGCACGGAACGGTTTCCCTGTTCGGCAGCATCCAGCGCCCGGCGCGCCGCTTCCGCGCTGGCCTCAGCGTTGTTGGACACCTGCTTCATGGAGACCGTTAGCTCTTCCACCGCCGATGACGTATTGGTGATCTCCTGATCCTGCTGGCTGGCGCCGCTGGCCATGTCTTCTGCGGAGACCAGGATTTCGCTGGCGCTCGATTGCACATCGACGGCGCCCTTGCGTACCCGCTCCAGCACGCGGCAGAAGTTGTCGAGCATGTAGTTGACGGAGTCGACCACGTTGCCCAGCGCGTCGTTGGTGACTTTGCCGCGCAGGGTCAAGTCGCCGCGCGCAATCTGGCTGACGATGGTCAGGAACTCGGTGACGCTGCGCTGCAGTGAGTCTTGCGCCCCCTGGTCGCGGCCGGCGCGCGACATCTTGTCCGCCACACGGTTCCAGTTCTGGGCAATCAGGCCGAACTCATTGGACACGGTGGCGTCCAGGCGCACGCTGTCATCGCCAGCCGCCATGCGTTCGGTGAAATGGGTCAAGTCTTCCACCGGCTTTATCAGCTTGCCGCTCAGCGAGGACGCCAGAATCACGGTCATGACGACGGCCGCACCAATCGCAGCCATCATCTCGATCCCGACGCCTCCGCCTTGCGCGGCTGACTTCTGTCCGGCGACATAGGCAAGACCCAGCACGCCGAACAGCGCCAGGGCGTTCATGCCTACGGTCAACCAGACGGTCGAACTCAAACGACCTTTCATCACGACCTCCAAGCTCTTAGCCCGTGCGCTTCCCGCGCCGGACTTCCAGCTCAAAACTCTTACATTTGCTTTGCGGCCCTACCCTGGGTTGCGCTCAGGGTGAGGCCCCCTGATGCCCGCTAGATCATCGGCACAGGGAAACTCTCTACTAGCCGGCGAAGATCGAGCGCCAGAGCCAAATGCTGCCCGTAACGCAGCATGCCGCAGCAATGAGGCACATCTTTTGGGGCCTCGTCCACCAGCAGTGGCTCGGTCGACGTGTAGGTGCCTAAAACTTCGTCCGAGGCGATCCCGATCCGCACCTCAGCATTCTGCTCACTTGCTGCCAGTCGCGCCACCACCACATGCTTGGGCAGAAGATCCGCGCGCCGTCCCTCGGTGAATGCAATGTCGATCACGGGCACGATGTTGCCGCGCAGATTGAACACACCCACCAGGAATTTCGGCGACAGCGGCACCGGGGTCACCAAGGGCCATTCCACTACCTCCTCGATATTCAGCACCTCGAGGCAAAAACGCTCGCGACCCGCGCGAAACACGCAGTACTGGCACACGAATAGCGGCTCCTGCGGCAAGGCAGAATTGTCGAGTGCCTCATTCTGTCCCGCCTCGGCTCCTTCCTCCGGCAGGGCCACCGCTTCGACTTGCGCCGCGTCTTGTTTTTCGTGCATCACACCAATTCGCCTCAAAGAAACTTCTGAATCTCTCCCAGCAACTGATCGCGAGTAAACGGCTTCACCACGTAACCATCCGCGCCCTGCTGCTGCGCCCAGAACTTGTCACTCTCGGTGTTTTTCGAGGTCACCAGAACCACCGGAATGCGCCCGTACACCGGGCTGGACTTCAGCTCGCGACAGGCCTGAAAGCCGTTGCGCTGGGGCATAACCACGTCCAGCAGAATCAGGCCCGGATGCTCGATCTCGATGGTCTGCTCCAAGCGGGTGGGATCGTTTAACGCCACCGACCAGTAGCCGGCCTGTTCTAGGACCGCCTGCATCACCTTGGTCTCGGCCAGGGAATCGTCGACGATCAGGACTTTTTTCAACGACACAGCGTCTCCAACCAAATAAGGAAAGCAATTGCAGAGCCAGATGTCCGTCGCCGTATCAGACGCGAATGCTGGTTCCAGGCCCTTTTTCTTCAGATGGTTACCAGAACCAAATCGGGCCTCAGTTGGGGG